>NZ_JBNYXM010000019.1:0-106748 GCF_051380665.1 Janthinobacterium lyxosi | reverse complement strand
GTAACCGAGGTGCTTGCAGACCGACAGGCGACACGACGCACGAAACCAAGCTCGCTGGGGCAACCCAGTAGTCAGGAAACGCCGGATACGTGATCCGTACGTCCGGTGTTGTGGGAGACGGCGGGGGCAACCCCGCCTCCTACCCGATCCCGTACGCAACGTCCGGCACGTGCACACGCAAGCGCGGACACAATCCCTTACAATGATTCACGCCGCATTCCGCGCGGCGGACAGAGGGGCCATCTTGATGACGAATTCGAAGACAGCGATCAATCAGTTAAATCCCTCGCGCCTGCGCATCGTGCTGGTGCTGCAAGGCGGCGGCGCGCTGGGCGCCTATCAGGCCGGCGTCTATCACGCCTTGCACGAACATGGCCTGGCACCCGACTGGGTGGTGGGCACCTCGATCGGCGCCATCAATGCGGCCATTTTGGCCGGCAACAAGCACGAGGACAGGCTGGTGCGGCTAAAACAGTTCTGGCAGCGCGTGGCGCACCGCGACAGTATCGACATGAACCTCGTGTCAGACCAGCAGCGCCGCTCGAACATCTGGCTGGCCACGCTCGATACGGTGCTGCGCGGCGTGCCCGGCTTCTTCAAGCCGCGTTCGTTCAGCCTGTTCCCGGCAGGAATTGCCGTCAAGCCGGAAGAAGCCAGCTATTACGACACCAGCGAGCTGGCCAGCACCCTTGAGGAACTGGTCGATTTCGATTACCTGAACCAGCCCGGCGGCATGCGCCTGACGGTCAACGCCCTGCGCGTCAAATGCGGCAGCCTCACCTGTTTCGACAGCCAGCAGCAGCCGCTGACGGCGGACCATATCCGCGCCAGCGGCGCCTTGCCGCCCGGCTTTGCAGGTGTGCGCGTCGATGGCGACCTGTACTGGGATGGCGGCCTGTATTCGAATACGCCGCTGGAAACCGTGCTCGACGACACACCCCACGTCGATACCCTGGTCTTCATGGTCGACCTGTGGAGCTCGGAAGGCCCGGAGCCGACCACCCTCGATGAGGTGCAGACGCGGCAAAAAGACGTCACCTTCGCGTCGCGCTCGAAGCGGCATATCGAAGATTACGTCTATACGCATACCTTGCAGCACAAATTGCGCGAACTCTACGCCAAGCTGCCCGACGACGCGCACAACCGGCAACAGACGGAAGAACTGGTAGCGCTGGGCTGCGACAGCACCATGCACATCGTGCGCCTGCCGTATGCGGGGCGCGACTGGCACATGGCGGCCAAGGATATCAATTTCTCCAGGGGCTCCATCGAGTGGCGCTGGGAGCAGGGCTACCAGGACGCCTTGCGCGCGATCAAGGCGGCCGGTTGGCTGGCCTTCGTCACGGAAGACACGCCCTTGGTGGTACACGAGTTACCGCCCTACGAGCGTGACGCCGCCTGATCAAGGCTGCGGATGGGCCGCTGCGCGCAGTTTTTCAGCGTTCGCCATGTCTTGCCGGTAAGTGTCTTGCGCATCCTTCAGGCAAGTGGCCCGCGTGGCGGACGGTTCCACACGGCAGGCTTTTTTTGCCTCGGCCAGGGCCGCGGCGATTTCCTTGCGCAAGGTGCGCAACTGGGCTTGCGCCGTGCTGTCTTCCTGGTACCAGCGGGCCGGATCGCCCGCTTGCGGTGTAGCGGTTTGTGCCTGGCTGAATGGTGCCAGGCTGCATGCCAGCACGAGGGCCAGCGCCGGGGGAGTGAGTCGGTGTGTCATGATATTTCCTCCATGAAATAAAAAAGGCGCCGCAGCGCCTTTTTTTACAACCTGCCCGTCAGTAATAGCAGGATCAGTATCACGACGACCAGGCCGGCGATGCCGCTGGGGCCGTAACCCCAGTTGCGGCTATGCGGCCAGGTAGGCAGGACGCCGACCAGGGCCAGGATCAAGATGACCAGAATGATGGTGCCCATGGCAACTCCTTGTTATCGTACGACGCATGCGGGATGGTGGATGCCTGCTGGCAAAGTCCGCCGAGAATTAATAGCGGTAGACGCGGCCGTCAACGACGCGTACGCGGTTGCCTGGGCGTAAGTCATTCGCGTTGTCCTGCACCACGGTGCGGTACTCGCCGTTGTCGAGGCGCACGCTGATCTGGTAGGCCTGTGCTTGCTGCCTGCGGCCCTCCACCTGGTTGCCGACCACGCCGCCGGCGACGGCGCCGGCCACGGTGGCGGCCGTGCGTCCGCCGCCCGAGCCGATGGTATTGCCCAGCAGGGCACCGGCGATGCCGCCGACCACGGCGCCGGCGCCGCTGGTTTGACCGCCACCTTGCACGATCTGGATGGAGTCGACGGTGCCGTACATGGCGGACTCAGGCTGGTTGGCCGGGTAGTATTGTTGTGACTGGGAAGGGCCGGTGGCGCAACCGCTGAGTACGGCGGTGGCGGCGAGCATCAGTGCGGCCAAGGTGGCATTGGTTTTCATTTTATTCTCCTGACGAGGTGAGGGTGTAGTGCCATCTTAGTCACGCCCCTGTTTCCGGTCTGTACGCTGCCGCACGCACTTATTTCGTGTCGAAATGGTATTTTTGGCGAATGCGATGCATCAAAACGTTGTTATTTCTCCCTGTCTGCCTCCTGCTTTCAAAATAAATTACTTGTGTACGGCAGCGTACAGAGGAGTGGCGGCGATCCACGTAAAACGGTAGTCATGCCAAGCAGACATGCTTGTCACCACCAGGGAGAAATACATGAACAAGAATAAGCTCTTCACCGCCATCGTCGTCAGCCTGGCCTGCGCCGCCTGGGGCGGCCAGGCAGTGGCCGCCACGCCGGAAGCGAAAGCAGCCTACAAGGCGGCCAACGAACAGGCGGGCCTGAATTACAAGCTGGCGCATGCGGAATGCGAAAAAATCACGGGCAACCCAAAGGATGTCTGCATCGCCGAAGCGAAGGCCGTGCGCACCTACGATGAAGCAGTTGCTCAGGCGCAATATACGAATACCCTGCGCGCCTACACCAAGGCGCGCATCAAGATTGCCGATGCCAACTACGACGTCGACCTGGCCCGCTGCAATGCGCTGACGGGCAACGGCAAGGATGTTTGCGTCAAGCTGGCCAAGTCCACCAAGGTGGCGGCCCTGGCCGATGCCAAGGCAGACAAGAAAGTCATCGAAGCGCGCAGCGATGCGCGTGAAGCAAAGAGAAAAGCCGAGTACAAGGTCGCGACAGAAAAATGCGATGCATTAGCCGGCGCAGCCAAGGATGACTGTATCAAGGCTGCAAAAACCCAGTTTGGCTACTGAGCTCCCTCCGGCGCGCAGTCACCAGATTGGTATAAGAAGCTCATTGTGAGCACATTGATTGACCACTCCTAAGGAAAAACCATGAAATTCACTAAATCTATCGCTACTGGCCTTTTCGTCGCTTCCCTGTTCGCCGTTGCAGGTTGCGCTTCGACCCCAACCAAAGAAGGCACGGGCGAATACATCGACGACGCGGCCATCACCACCAAAGTCAAAGCCAGCATCTTCAACGAGCCTACCCTGAAATCGACGGAAATCAACGTTGAAACCTTCAAGGGCGTGGTTCAGCTGAGCGGCTTCGTGGCCCAGCCAGCTGATGCCGCCAAAGCGGGCGAAATTACCCGTGGCGTCAAGGGCGTGAAGTCGGTGAAAAACGACATCCGCGTCAAGTAATGGCATGACCTGCCGCAGCGTCCGGCCCGATGGCTGGCGCTGTGGCCCTCCACCGACCGTCGCGGGAATCGCATGCATATCCAGCCTACAGATACCCCGCCCGAGCCTGTGGCGGCTGCCTCCATCGAGCCTACCGGGCCAGCTCCCGGCGCGCCCGTGGAGCAGTTGGACGGATCCTTGCGCTTGCCGCTGCATGTCAATGCGCGCGGTCTGGCCTTGGGCATCATCGCTACTGTCAGCTTCATCTACGCGCTGCAATGGGCGCAGAAATTCCTCATTCCCGTCATCTTCGGCATTTTTATTGCCTACACCCTCAATCCCGTCGTCGCCTGGCTGGAAAAACTGCGCCTGCCGCGCGCCATCGGCGCTACCGCCGTCACGGCCCTGATCCTGTTCGGCTCCGTCGTCGTGATCGAGCGCGTGCAGGGCGAATTTGAATCCATCGTTGAAGAGTTGCCGGCCGCCACACAGAAACTGTCGCGACTGATCGCCGAGAACACGGGTGGCAAGAACAGCACCTTCCAGAAGATGCAGGCCGTGGCCAATGCAATCGAGCAAGTGGCCGCTGGCGCCGAAGCGCGCCGCAATATCCGCCGCGCCGCCACCGCGCCGGACGCACCGAATTTCAAGATCATGGACTGGGTCTGGGCCGGCTCGCTGGGCCTGGTGGGTTTCCTCAGCCAGGCCGCCATGGTCATCTTTCTCGTGTTTTTCCTGCTGCTGTCGGGCAATACCTTCAAGCGCAAGCTCGTCAAGCTGACGGGCCCGTCGTTGAGCCGCAAGAAGGTCACCGTGCACATCCTGGAAGATATCAATACCTCGATCCAGAACTATATGTTCATGCTGCTCGTCACGAATGGCTTGCTGGCACTGCTGATGTGGATCGCCCTGCGCGTGATCGGCCTGGAAAACGCGGGCGCCTGGGCCATCGTGGCCGGCTTGCTGCATATCATGCCGTATTTCGGCCCCTTGCTCATCACCATCGCCACGGGGATGGTGGCCTTTTTGCAGTTCGAATCGCTGGAAATGGTCTTGCTGGTGACGGGCACGTCGATGGCCATCGCCACCCTGGTGGGCACCTTTGTCACCACCTGGATGACGGGGCGCATCGCCCGCATGAATCCCACTGCCGTCTTCATCAGCCTGCTGTTCTGGGGCTGGCTGTGGGGCGTCTGGGGCTTGCTGCTGGGCGTGCCCATCATCGTCATCGTGAAGGTGGTGGCCGAGCGTGTGCAGGGCATGGAAGCGGTGGCCGAGCTGCTGGGCGAATAGCGTGCGGCAACGCCAACGGCGCCCGCGGGCGCCGTTGTTGCATGTTGGGGCAGGCAATCAGGACTGGTGGTGTTTCAATATCTTGACTTGCACATCGCCGTCTTCCGTTTTCGGCATGTCCTTCATGCTGCCCAGTTGCAGGGCGAACTGGCGCGTGAATTCGGCACCCAGGAAGAAAATTTGCGCCGAGTAATACACCCACAGCAGCAGGGCCACCAGCGAACCGGCTGCGCCATAGCTGCTGGCCACGCCGCTATTGCCGATATACACGCCAATCGCATATTTCCCCAGTGAAAACATGAAGGCCGTGCCCACGGCACCGATCAGCACGTCGCGCCAGGACAGGCGCACGCGCGGCAGCATTTTATAGATGACGGCAAACAGGCTGGCGATGACGGCAAAGCCGATCAGGTTCGACAAAATGGTAAACAGCACGGCCGTGTCCTTCCACACGCCTTCCCAGAAGTTGGCGAGGATAGCCATGGCGGCATTGACCACCAGCGACACCATCAGCAGGAAGGCCAGCACCAGCACCAGGCCAAAAGACAGCAAACGCGTGCGCAGCATGTCCCAGGCGCCCGCTTCCTTCAGGGGCGGCACTTGCCAGATTTCATCGAGACTGGCTTTCAGTTCGGCAAACACGCTGGTGGCGCCAAACAGCAGCAGGGCGCTGGCGATGAGGGTGGCGATGCGCCCCTGTTCATGGTTCTTCGCGCCGGCCAGCACCAGCTGGATGGCTTCGGCGCCCTGCGTGCCCAGCAAGCCCTGCAATTGCCCCATCAGCTCGCCGCGCGCGGCGGCCGGGCCATAGAAAAAGCCGGCGATGGCGATCACCAGCACGAGGATGGGAGCGATGGAAAACAGGGTGTAATAGGCGAGGGCGGCGCCCTTGCTCGAGGCGCGGTGTTCCAGCCATTCGGTGACGGAACAGACGATGACACTGCGCATCTGCTTGCTGAACGGCGCCAGGCTGGCCAGTTTCGGATAGCGGGTAGAAAAATTCATGGTGGCTTTCAATGAAAAAAAGGGGCCGCAGCCCCTTTTTTAACTAGTGGCGTACCACTGGTATTGCTTATTGTACGCGGCGTTCAATAGTGATCTGTTCCACTTCAACGCGGCGGTTTGGTTCCAGGCACTTGATCAGGTCGGCACGCTTCTTGTTATCGCAAGTGACGACAGGATTGGTGGAGCCCTTGCCTTCGGCCGTCAGGCGGTTGGCCGCGACGCCGTGGCCGACCAGGTATTCCTTGACTGCATCAGCGCGCTGCTGCGACAGTTTCAGGTTGTACTTGGGCGTACCGATGCGGTCGGCATAACCACTGATGACGACGTTGTTGACGTCCGGCGCTGCGTTCAGCACGCGGGCGATTTCGTCGAGCTTGGTCTGTGTCGGACCCAGCTTGGCGCTGTCGAACGCGAACAGTTCCGTTGCTGCCATCGTCACTTTTTCAAAGCGTGGTGGCGGTGGCGGTGGTGGTGGTGGCACGACCACGACGACTTCCTCGCGTACTGGCGGTGGCGGCGGTGGTGGTGGCGGTGCAGGCGGTTTGTCGAACGCGAAGTTCAGGCCCACGGTGACATAGTAGTTGTTGGACTTGCTGCTCGGATCGAAGGTATTGCCGCGCAGGAAGCCATGCACATTGCGCACGTCAGCCTGGAACGACAATTGATCGTTGATCGTGGACTGGAAGCCCAGGCCCACGCTGGCGTATGGCGAGCTCTTGCTGCGTTCGCCGAAGGCGAAGCTGGTGTCCTTGTCGCGCTGCATGCCGGCACCCACCAGCAGGAAGGGACGGAAGGCTTTACGCGAGAACATGTACAGGCCGTCTACGCCCAGCGTATTTTGCTGGTAGCGCTGACCGCCATCCTTGGAGCGGGCGTACGTGGTGCCCAGCTGGATATCCCAGTCCGGGGAAACAGGCTTACCGAAACGCAAGCCTGCGCCATAGCCGGTTTTATCCGTGGCAAAGTCGGAATCTGGCTTGAGTGCGTTGATGCTAGGTTGAATATACCAGGAGGGATTGATTTCCTGGGCCTGTGCGCCGAGGGCGGAGCACAGGACTGCGGCGGCAACGGCGATTTTTTTTAGATTATTCACAAGTAACTCCCAACGTTGATAAGAGATTTTCTCTACAGCATCAAAGCGACATCTTGTTACACGTGCTATTGCATGAGATAGACAACAACTCCAGGTGCGCCCGTCTTGCGATAAATGCACTGCTGTTGGACTAGAGAATACGATTCCAGGTTCGCGAGGTCGGTGCGTTAGCGCACAAAGCATTGTTGTATATCAATGGTGTTGCAGATTCACGACAAAGACTTTAATGTTGAAAAAAACTAATTTACTCGGTGGAATTTTTACCGGCACGACCACTTCCTGGCGCCGCGGCAAGAGGCAATCGTACGACTTGTTACCAGCATGCCACTGTATATTAGCAACAATGATGAGCTTGATAACCAATATTACATTGATGTTGTATTCCTGCCGCGTTCTGTTGCCTTGCCGGGCTTCCTCCGGGCAACTTGTACGTGCCGCAGCCAGCTCCGCCACTTTTCATCAAGGAGTCACCCGTGCCTGACCACCCCCGTATTTTTTCTTCCCCGCTGTCTGGCAAACTGGGCTGGCTATGTCTGCTGCTCTCGCTGGGCATGGCTACGCCGGTCTGGGCCGATAGCGGCGTGTCCCTGTTTTCACCCAGCGGCACAGTCAAGGCCGTGCGCCAGGTGCGGGCCCAGTTCGCCACGCCGATGGTGCCGTTCGGCGACATGGGCTTGCCCGCGCCGTTCGCCATCGATTGCGGCAAGGCCGAGCCTGCCGTCGTGGCGGGCGCCGGGCGCTGGGCCGACGAGCGCAACTGGAACTACGATTTCGAGCGCGACTTGCCCGCCGGCGTGGCCTGTAACTTCACCTTAAAAGCGGGACTGAAGGACTTGGCGGGCAAGCCCTTGCAGGGAACGACGTCCTACCGCTTTTCCACGGGCGGCCCGGCCATCGTCGAGGCCGTACCCTATGACGGCCAGCCGTATATCGATGAAAACCAGATCTTCGTGCTGGGCCTCGATGCCGCGCCGAACGAAGCCAGCGTGGCCGCGAATGCGTATTGCCGCGCCGATGGGATCAATGAAAAGATTCCCGTGCGGCAGCTTGTGGGCAAGGAACTGGAGCAGGTATTGACCCTGCGCAAGAGTTTTCTCGACCGCTACCTGACCGTGTATTTCAAGAAGCGGGGCTCGCTGTGGAAAGTGGGCATGCCCGTCGCCAGCAAGGGCGCGCCGCCGCTACCCGTTACCGTGCTGCAATGCAAGCGCAGCTTCCCCGCCAACGCCAAGGTGTCGCTCGTGTGGGGTGTAGGCGTCGCCAGCGCCAGCGGCATCGCCACGGACAAGGCGCAAACCCTGCAGTTCAAGACGCGTCCCGATTTCACGGCCAAGTTCAGTTGTGAACGCAGCAACCCGAAGGAGCAGTGCATCCCCTTCCTGCCCATGCGCGTGCAGTTTTCCGCGCCCGTGAGCGCGGCGCAGGTGCGTGCCATGACTCTGAAGGGCGGCGGCAAGACGTATGCGCCGACGCTCTCGAAGGAAGAGGAAAAAGCGGAATTCGTGCAGTACGTGACCTTCAACGGTCCTTTTCCCGTGCAAGCCAGCTTTGTGCTGAACCTGCCGCCGAAACTGACGGACGACGCGGGCCGTGCCTTGCTCAACCGCGCGCGCTTCCCCATGACGGTGCGCACGGGCGAACAGCCGCCGCTGCTGAAGTTCCCGGCCCCGTTCGGCATCATCGAAGCCAAGGGCGACGGCTTGCTGCCCGTTACCGTGCGCAATATCGAGCCCGTGCTGACCGGTAAGGAAATCGCCAAGGAATCGGCCTCCACCGCCGCGCCTGCCGCGACAGGCGCCACCTTGCGGGTGCCCGACAATGACGACAAGTTCATCATCGAGTGGATGCAGCGCCTGGCCGGCGATGGCGCTGCGGGCGAGTACTGGCAGCCGTACGCCCAATATGCGGGCAATATGAGCAAATCCGTGTTGGCGGACGCGGCAGGTACGCGACCCATCAGCCTGCCCCGTCCGGACGGCAAGAAAACCTTTGAAGTGATCGGCATTCCGCTGCAAAAACCGGGCTTTTATGTGGTCGAGCTGGCTAGCCCCATCCTCGGCAAAGTGCTGCTGGGCAAACCCACCACGGCCTATATCCGCACGGCCGCACTGGTGACCAACCTGGCGGCCCACTTCAAGCATGGCGCGCAATCGTCGCTCGTGTGGGTGACGTCGCTGGACAAGGGTGCGCCTGTTGCGAAAGCGCAAGTGGCCGTGCGCGACTGCACCGGCAAGCTGCTGTGGCAAGGCGCCACGGGTGCGGACGGCGTGGCGCACATCTCCGGCGAGCTGGCCAATTCCAGCTGCAAGAACAATGGCCGCTACTTTATCAGTGCGCGCAGCAGCGGCGACATGACGTTTACCCTGTCGGACTGGGTGGGCGGCATCGAAGCCTGGCGTTTCAACCTGCCCACGGACGACACGCGCGCCGACAACACCTTGCTGGCCACGGTATTTGACCGCACCTTGCTGCGCGCCGGCGAAACGGTGCACATGAAGCATTTCATCCGCAAGCACACGGGCGAGGGCATGCGCCTGGTGGACAAGAACAACGGCCCCGGCAGCGCCACCTCCGTCGTCATCACGCACCAGGGCAGCGACCAGAACTACCAGCTGCCCCTGCGCTGGTCGGCCGGCGGCACGGCGGAAAGCGACTGGGTCATTCCCGCCGACGCCAAGCAGGGCGAATACAGCGTGACGATGGCGGGCCGCCCATCCGGCAGTTTCCGCGTCGAAGCGTTCCGCGTGCCCACCATGAAAGCCGTGCTGCAGGGCCCGAAAGCGCCCGCCGTGCAGGCGAAACAGCTGGCCCTGGATGCGCAAATCACGTATCTGGCCGGCGGCGCCGCCACCAACGCACCCGTCAAGCTGCGCACGGTACTGCAAGACAAGAGCGTCACCTTTGCCGACTATCCCGATTATAGCTTCAGCAATGGCGACGTGAAGGAAGGCCTGGTCAAGCAGGGCACGGGCTACGACGATGATGAGGGTGAATGGCAGGATGAAGGCCATGGCGGACCAGCCGGCCCCGGCGCTGGCGCTTCCGCGGCGCGCACGCAAAGCTTGACCTTGGACAAGGCGGGCGGCGCGCGCATCGTCATCGACCAGTTGCCGCAGCTGTCCGCGCCGCGCGACCTGGTGGCGGAAATGGCTTTCCAGGATGCAAATGGCGAGACGGCCTCGGTCGCCACGCGCGTGCCGCTGTGGCCATCGAACTATGTGATCGGCATCAAGCCCGACGCCTGGGCCTTGAGCAAGGATGCCTTCAAGTTCACGGTCGCCGTGTTGGGCACCAATGGCAAGCCCGTGGCGAATGCGGCCGTGGCCGTCGATTTCTTCCAGCGCAACAGCTATTCGCACCGCCGCCGCCTGATCGGTGGTTTCTATGCGTATGAAAACAGCAGCGAAATCGTCAAGCTGGGCTCCGCCTGCACTGGCAAGACGGACAACAAGGGTTTGCTCGTCTGCGACGTGAAGGCGCCCGCCAGCGGTAATTTGATCTTGCGCGCCCGCACGCAGGATGGTGCTGGCAACGCGGCTGTTGCCAACCGCGAAACCTGGGTGGCCGGCAGCGGCGACTGGTGGTTCAACGCCAGCGACAATGACCGCATCGATGTGCTGCCTGAAAAGAAACGCTATGAGCCGGGCCAGGAAGCGAGCTTGCAGGTGCGCATGCCGTTTCGTTCGGGCACAGCCTTGATCACGGTCGAGCGTGAAGGCATCCTCGACACCTATGTGCGCCAGCTCAATGGCCGGGAACCGGTGGTGAATATCCCTGTCAAACCGAACTACGCACCGAATGTGTATGTCTCCGTGTTTGTCGTGCGGGGCAGGGTGGATGGCGTGCAGCCGACGGCCCTGGTCGACCTGGGCAAGCCGGCCTACAAGATGGGCATCGCACCCCTGAACGTGGGTTGGCAGGCGCATGAGCTGAACGTGATGGTGGTGTCCGACAAGGAAGTGTATAAAACGCGCGACAAGGCGGAAGTGTCCGTGCGCGTGCGCCGCGCCGACGGTAAAGCCTTGCCGGCCGGCGCCGAAGTGGCGCTGGCGGCCGTCGACACAGGTTTATTGGAATTGATGCCCAACGATAGCTGGAAGCTGTTAGATACCATGATGGCGCAGCGCAGCCTGCAGGTGGAAACGGCGACGGCGCAGATGCAGGTGATCGGCAAGCGCCACTTTGGCCGCAAGGCTTTCCCGGCCGGCGGTGGCGGCGGCAAGGGTGCCAGCCGTGAACTGTTCGACACCCTGTTGTTCTGGAAGGGCACCGTCAAGCTCGATGCCAAGGGTGAAGCCACGGTGCAAGTGCCGCTGAACGACTCCTTGACGGCTTTCCGCATCGTCGCCATCGCCAGTGCCGGCAAGGAATTGTTCGGCACGGGCAGCACGGACATCCGCAGCTCGCAAGACTTGATCTTGATGTCGGGCTTGCCGACCCTGGTGCGCGAAGGCGATCAGTTGCGCGCGGGATTCACCGTGCGCAACACCTCGGCCGCCTCCTTGAGTGTGGACCTCAACGCCAGTGCGGCTGGCAAGGCCTTGCCACGCCAGAGCCTGACGTTGGCGGCGGGCGAAGCGCGCGAAGTGGGCTGGGATTACCAGGTGCCGCTCGGCGCGCAGAATATCGTGTGGGAGATAGTCGCGAAGGCGGGTAGCGGGCTTGGCAACACCTCGGATAAACTCAAAATCACGCAAAAAGTGGGCCAGGCGACGCCCATGCGCACCTATCAGGCTACTTTGCTGCAAATCGACAAGCCGATCAATATGTCCGTGCAGATGCCGGCCGGCGCCTTGCCGGGCCGTGGCGGCATCCAGACCAGCTTTGTCGCCAAGCTGGGTGGCGAGCTGCCCGGCGTGCGTGAATACATGGCCGCCTACCCCTACACCTGCTTCGAGCAAAATACGTCGAAGGCCATCGCCCTGCAAGATCAGGATGCGTGGAACAAGCTGGCCGCCAGCCTGCCCGCCTACCTGGACAGCGATGGCATGCTGAAATACTTCCCCATCATGGAGCAGGGCAGCGACAGCCTGACGGCGTATGTGTTGTCGGCAACAAGGGAAGCGGGCTATGCGATTCCCGAGCAGACGAAAAACCGCATGGAAGAAGCCTTGACGGCCTTCGTGCAAGGCCGCATCGTGCGCCGTTCGGCGCTGGCCACGACCGACCTGGCCGTGCGTAAGCTCGCTGCACTGGAAGCGCTGTCGCGTTCGAACAAGGTGCCGCCCGATGCCCTGGAGAGCATCAGCATCAGCCCGAACCTGTGGCCCACGTCCGCCGTCATCGACTGGAGCTTGTTGCTGCAACGCACGCCAAGCCTGGCGCGCCGCGATGCGCTGCTGGCCGAGGCGCAGCAGATTTTGCGGTCACGCCTGAACTTCCAGGGCACGACCATGGGCTTTTCCACCGAGCGCAAGGATAACTGGTGGTGGCTGATGGTGTCCGGCGACGTCAATGCCAACCGGCTGCTGCTGGCCGTGATGGATGACCCGGCGTGGAAGGATGACATCGGCCGCCTGGTGCGCGGCAGCATGGGCCGCCAGAAGAAGGGCCGCTGGGATACCACGGTGGCCAACGCCTGGGGCACGCTGGCCATCGCCAAATTCTCGGCCAAGTTCGAGTCCACACCCGTAACGGGCGCCAGCGCCGTGAAGCTGGGCGGCGATACGCAAGCGCTCGTGTGGAATGGCGCGGCGAAGGTCGGCCCCGTGCTGCAAGCCTGGCCGAAGGGCACCGACACCCTGGGCTTGGCGCATAGCGGCACGGGCAAGCCGTGGGCCACCGTGCAAAGCCTGGCGGCCATCCCGCTCAAGGCGCCCATTTCCAGCGGTTACACGATCAAGAAAACCATGACGCCAGTGGAGCAGAAAGCCACTGACCTATGGTCGCGCGGCGATGTCTACCGCGTGCGCCTGGATCTGTCGGCGCAGGCGGACATGAGCTGGGTGGTGGTCGACGATCCGATTCCCGCCAGCGCCACGGTGCTGGGCAATGGCCTCGGGCGTGATTCGCAGTTGCTGACGGTCGGCGAAAAATCCACGGGCTGGGTCTGGCCCACCTTCGAGGAGCGGGCGTTTGATGCTTTCCGTGCGTATTACGCCTTCGTGCCGAAGGGCAACTGGAGCGTGGAATACACGGTGCGCCTGAACAACGCCGGTGACTTCAGCCTGCCGGCCACGCGCATCGAAGCCATGTATTCGCCCGAGATGTTTGGCGAGTCGCCGAATGCGAATGTGAAGGTGGGGCAGTGAAGGGAAAGTTGATTGCCGCCATGTGTGGCGCGCTGGCGTGCAACCTTGCGCTGGCGCAAGCGGTGCTGACGCCGGCCCAGGTGCAGGCCGCCTACCGCAGTTCGGAAGCGCAATTGCTCGACCGCAGCGGCGCGCCCCTGCAATCGTTGCGCGTGGACATGAAAGTGCGTCGCCTGCCGTGGGTGCCGCTGGCCGATATTTCTCCCGCCGTGCAGCAAGCCGTGCTGCTGGCGGAAGACCAGCGTTTCATGCGCCATGGCGGCGTGGATGTGTCTGCGCTGGCCACGGCCGCCTGGGACAATCTGTTTTCGAAAAAGCCCCGGGGCGCCTCGACCATCACCATGCAGCTGGCGGGCCAGCTGGATGCGGACTTGCAGGCGTCCTCGGGCGGGCGCAGCCTGCGCCAGAAATGGGACCAGATGCGTGCCGCCCAGGCCATCGAAGACAGCTG
The DNA here is from genome assembly GCF_051380665.1 of Janthinobacterium lyxosi. Taxonomy (NCBI): domain Bacteria; kingdom Pseudomonadati; phylum Pseudomonadota; class Betaproteobacteria; order Burkholderiales; family Oxalobacteraceae; genus Janthinobacterium; species Janthinobacterium lyxosi. The sequence continues at coordinate 93,038 of NZ_JBNYXM010000019.1, read as the reverse complement.
GAGCAAGGCGCAGATTTTCGAAGCCTATTTGAACCTGGTGTCGTTCCGCGGCGAGCTGCAAGGCATCGCCTCCGCCTCGTACAGCCTGTTCGGCAAGGCGCCGTCTGGCCTGAACCAGACGGACGGCATCATTTTGGCCAGCCTGGTGCGGGCGCCGAATGCGCCGCCAGCCACCGTTACGCGGCGCGCCTGCGCGCTGGCGAAAGAGTGGCGTATGGACAGCAGTTGCCAGCTGATCGGCCAGCGCGTGCAGACGGCCTTGCAGCGCACGGCCCTGTACGCCGACCTCGCGCCGGCGCCGCAGGTGGCGCAGCAGCTGCTCAAGCAATCAGGCGCCTCCGTGCGTAGCACCCTCGATGGCCCCCTGCAGCGCTTTGCGCAGGAAAACCTGCGCCAGCAACTGGCCTCCTTGCGCGAGCGCAATGTCAACGATGGCGCCATCATCGTGCTGGACAACCGCAGCGGAGACATTCTCGCCTATGTCGGCAATGCGGGCGGCAGCCATGTCGATGGCGTGGCGGCCCTGCGCCAGGCCGGTTCCACCCTGAAACCATTTTTGTATGAACTGGCCATCGAACGCCGTTTGATGACGGCCGCCTCCGTCATGGACGACTCGCCGCTCGACGTCGCCACGGCGTCCGGCATGTATGCGCCGCAAAACTATGACCGCAACTTCAAAGGTTATGTCAGTGCCCGCACCAGCCTGGCCAGCTCCCTGAACATTCCCGCCGTGCGTACGGTGCTGCTGACGGGCCAGGACGGTTTTTATAACCGCTTGAAGGAAGTGGGTCTGTCCAGCCTGACGGAACCGGCCGAATATTACGGCCCTTCGCTGGCGCTGGGCTCGTCGGAAGTGACCCTGCTGGAACTGGCCAACGCCTACCGCGCGCTGGCCAACGGTGGCTTGTACAGCACCGCCGGCTTGCAGCCGGGGCAGGCGGGCAAGGATAAACGCCGCGTGATGGAACCGGGCGCCGCCTTCATCGTCGGCGATATCCTGGCCGACCGCGCCGCGCGCAGCATGACCTTTGGTTTACGCAACGAACTGGGGACGAATTTCTGGAGCGCCGTCAAGACGGGCACCAGCAAGGACATGCGCGACAACTGGTGCATGGGTTACTCGGCGCGCTACACGGTGGGCGTCTGGGTGGGCAATTTCGACGGCAAGCCCATGTGGGACGTGTCGGGCGTGACGGGCGCCGCACCCGTGTGGCGCGACGTGATGGATTATCTGCACAAGAATGTGCCCAGCCATGCGCCGAAAGCGCCACCCGGCGTGCTGCAGCAGATGGTGGCGTATCAGCCCGTGCTGGAAGCGCCGCGCCGCGAATGGTTTATCGCCGGCACGGAAAGCCCCGTCATCGCCGTGCTGGGCGACACCGTGAAGCCAGCCGCCATCGTCTATCCGGCCGAGGACAGCATCCTCGCCATCGACCCCGACATCCCGCCCGCCCTGCAGCGCGTGTTCTTCCAGGCGCAGGGCAGCCATGGCTTGCGCTGGGTGCTCGATGGCAAGGATATGGGCGCGGCAACGGAGAGCATCAGCTGGCGCCCCGCGCCGGGCAAGCATGCGCTGGCCCTCGTCGATGACGCCGGCAAGACGGTGGCCAGGGTGGCGTTCCAGGTGCGGGGGAATGCGCTGGCGCAGCTGAATTAGGCGGAGTGATTCGTGCCCTTGGCCAGCTTCTAGCGCAGTATTGTCAAAAAGTGTTTACGGCGCGCTGAGGATTGTCGTCAGCGCGGTGCGGTAGGCCGGCTGAACGTCGCCATCCTGGTCCATCTTGTCCGTCATGATCACGCCGTAACCTTGCGCGTACCACACGTATTCGCCGCTTTTGCCTTTGCTTTTTCCACCGACGTCACGCAGTTCGAACTTGCAGGCGTCGGGGAAGCGGCGCCCGCCCAGTTCCAGGCGTTCCCAGCCGAGAAAGGTGATCGAGAAATCGCGTTTGTCGGTGCGCGTGGAGGTGGTGATCTTGTCGGACAGGCCGGCCAGCGGGTAGTGGGTGCTCGTTTGCGTGTCCGTGAACTGCACGCGCACTTCCTGGCCAGGGCGCATGTTGGCAGGGATGGCAGACTGCGGCGTGTACACGTTCTTGCTGCGCACGCTGCCATCTTCATTGTAGTGGACCGCGCCCGTCAGGAATACCTGGCCATCGCGGATGTCCTGGTAGGAGGTGGCCAGCAGTACGCCGCCGTCAAGGATCAGCTGCGTGGCCTTTTGTTTCTTGCCTTCGAAGGTTTCCTCGACGTTGACTTGCGCATCGCCATTGTTCTTGCTGAACTTGATGCCCGTCGTCAGCTCCATGCACTCGCCCACCGTGGGCGCCGCTTGTGCACCCGCGGCCGCCAATACGCCCACCATCACTATCGCTTGCCGTACTGCTTTCATTGCCATCCTTGTTATTTTTTAATGATGCGATGATAGCGTACGGCTACTGTTCACGCGTGCTCGATTGCCTTATGCTCGAGCTGCGGGCGGCATCAGGACCACCTGCGACTGGCATCAGCGGGCCGCGCGTTTCGCGGCATGGATCGTTGCAGGAGTTAGCCAATGACATTACGATTATCGATATTGCTGTCCCTGCTGTGCGGCGCGCTCGCCCTGTCAGCCGCGCAGGCGGAAGATGCGCCCTATGCTATGCGCGCCGCTCCGGCGCCGATGCCAGGCGCGTTGGATCTGGGCTTCATGACTCAGGCACCCAACCGGAAATTCAAGCGGCGCGTGGACTTGTCCGCCATCACCCGCGCCGACGACTTGGCGGTCGTCAAGGCGGCCATCAATCCTGTGCTGGTCTTTTTCCAGGTAACAGGCGCGGTACGCCAGCCTGCGCATGCGATACGGATGGTGACGACCCGCAACGGCGAACTGGCGTTGCTTAAGCCGCCGCGTGTCAACGATTACAATTATTTTCTTGCGCGCCGATTATGGAACTGGACCGTGCATGACGCGCAGACCATCAGCTTGACGGTCGAATTCGTGGGTTTGAGCAATACTCAGCACCACTATTCCAACACCTATGTCTTCGTTGAGCGCTACGGCACCTGGCTGTTCGACCGTCACGTGCTGTAGTTCAGCGCGTCGTCGCTGGTGGCGGTGGCGCGATGGGGATGCTGGGTACCGCCGGTGTGGACGCTGGCGGCTCGGTGGGGGCGCCGCTGTGCGGTTTGTTTTCAGCGTTGGCCGTGGGCTTGCCACGCCGCGTGCGTTTGTCCGTGCGGATTTTGCTGGCCTTGCCGTCGTGAAGCAGCTTGCCTTTGTTGTCGAGCTTGTCGGACGCATCCGATTTCTGGCCCGGATCATTCGGATTGTTGGTGTGGTTGCCTGTCTGATTCACATTCGTCGTCGACTGGGCTTGTACCCAGGCGCCGCCCACGGTCATCAGGGTGGCGGTCAGCAAGAGAGCGGCGGTTTTCATGGCAGTGTCCTGTACAAAGTGTTGATGTGAGCTGGCATTTTCACACAGGAGAGCGCCCGCACGGGTAGGACGCCGCCCCATGGCTGTGTCGGCTATTTGCCTATGATTATCGAAATTGTTCTGTCGAGATATCAAATCGCTTGAGCTTGTCGTACAGGGTTTTCTTCGGGATATTCAAGGCAGCAGCCGCATCGATGACGTTGCCATTGTGGCGGCGCAAGGCTTCCTCGATGATGGAAATCTCGAAAGTGTCGACTTGCTCGGCCAGCGAGGCCTCGCGGCAGCCGGCCGGGGTCAGGGTGTCGTCCAGCAAGCCCAGCACGAAGCGGTCGGCCACATTGTGCAACTCGCGCACATTGCCGGCCCAGCGCTGCGCCATCAGGGACGCGATCAGTTCGCCACTGACGAGGGCCGCCGGCTGGCCATAGCGCAGCGCCGCCTGCAGCACGAAGAATTCGAACAGCAGGGGAATATCCTCGCGCCGGTTGCGCAGCGCCGGCAGGGTCAGGCTGGCCACGTTCAGGCGGTAATACAGGTCGGGACGGAACTTGCCCTGTTCCGCCAATACATTCAAATCTTCCTTGGCGGCGGCGATCACGCGGAAATTGACGGAAATGAGTTTGTTCGAACCCAGGCGTTCCACCTGCCGTTCCTGCAACACGCGCAGCAGTTTCACTTGCAGGGCCAGCGGCATGCTTTCGATTTCGTCCAGGAACAAGGTGCCGCCGTTGGCGTATTCGATCTTGCCGATGCGCTGGCGCTGCGCGCCCGTAAATGCCCCTTCCTCGTGGCCGAACAATTCCGATTCAAAAATCGATTCGGGCAGCGCGCCGCAGTTGATCGCCACGAAAGGGTGGTCGCGGCGTTCGCTGAAGTCGTGCAGGCAGCGCGCAATGAGTTCTTTTCCAGTCCCCGTTTCGCCGAGGATGATGATGTCGGCCGATTTCGGTGCCAGGTTCAGCACCAGCTGGCGCACCTTGGCCATGGCCGCGCTGCGGCCCACGATGCGCGCCTCGATGCCGACGCGCTGCTCGAGCTGGCGGCGCAAGTTCATGTTTTCCAGCACCAGGTGGCGTTTATCGAGCGCGCGGCGGCACACTTCCACCAGCAAGTCGGCGGAAAACGGCTTTTCGATGAAATCGTAGGCGCCACGGCGCATGGCGCCCACGGCCATCGATACGTCGCCGTGGCCCGTGACGAGGATGACGGGCAGGCTGGCATCCTGCGCCACGGCGATATCGAGCAGTTTCAAGCCATCCATGCCGGGCAGCTTGATATCGCTCAATAAAATACCCGCAAATTCAGGCACCAGGTAGGGCAGCGCTTCTTCGGCCGTGGCGACGGCCGTTACTTGCAGGCCGGCCAGTTCCAGCGATTGCCGGGCGCCCTTGCGCACGACGGCATCGTCTTCCACCAGCAGCACTTGCATGCCTTCAAAATTATTCTCGTGCATCAGATGTTTCCTTCGTCTCTCTCCCCCGGGTCGCAGCTCAGGGTGATGGTAAATTGCGCGCCGCCCCCTTCCTGCGCGCTGCGGTTGCGCACCGCCAGTGCGCTGCCGGCCGCGCGCAGTATGCCTGCGCTGATCGATAATCCCAAGCCCAGTCCGTGTTCCTTGGTGGTATAGAAAGGGTCGAAGATCTTGTCGAGCGAGGCCAGCGGGATGCCGGGGCCATTATCGGTGATATGCAGCACGGCGAGCTTGCCTTCGCGGCGCACCTGGAACCATATCTGCACGGGCTCGCTTTCCGGCACGGCATCCATGGCGTTGGTGATCAGGTTGGTAAACACCTGTTCCAGGCCGATGGCGTTGCACAGCACGATGATGTCGCCGTCGGGCCAGCTTTCATGCAGGGTCAGCCGCTGTGAATGCTTGCGCGTGCGGATTTGCAGCATGGTTTGCGCAAAGGCCTGGCGCACGCTGACGGGTTTGCGGGCATCGTCGCTGCGCCGCGCAAAGCCTTTCAGTTGCGATGTGACATAGCCGAGGCGCTTGACGAGGTCGGAAATGGTCGACAGATTGTCGAGCGCATCGTCGATGCGGCCGCGTGCCAAAAAGACCTTGGCATTGTCGGAAAACGTTTGCAGGGCGGCCAGCGGCTGGTTCAGCTCGTGCGTGACGCCGGCCGCCATCTGCCCGATGGCCGCCAGTTTGCCGCTTTGCACCAGTTCCGCCTGGGCATAGCGCAGGGTCTGCTCGGCCCGCTCGCGTTCGGCCACTTCCGCCTGCAGGCGGCCATTCGCGTGCACCAGGTCGGCCGTGCGCTGCTCGACCTTGATTTCCAGCTGTTCATAGGCGCGCGCCAAGGTTTGCTGTGCGTTGAGCTTGTCGGCGATGCGGCGCCGGCGCTGGCGCGCATACATCAGGCCCAGCAGCAGCAAGGCCCAGCCCAGCGCGGCCGCGATGGCGGCGTTGCGCGCCGCCTCGTTGACCTGGTCGAGCTCGGCCAGCACCGTGATCTGCCATTGCAGCGGACCCAGCGCGCGGTTCACGGCCAGGTAGTTCACCTTGTCGGCGTTGCCGGACAGGGCCGGCGTGTCGCCAGCCTGCGGGCGCTCCAGGGTCATCACGCTGGCACCGTCGGCGAACTGGCGCAGCACCTTGTGCGGCAAGATGGGCAGGTTTTCCTGCAGGAACTGGCGCTGCTCGCTGATGTCGTTCTTGGCGGCCGGCGACAGGGGCGCCAGGGTCTTGAACTTGAAGGCTTGTGTGGTGGCCAGGATGATCACGCCATTCGCATCCTTGACCCAGATCTGCTCGCCCGCACCGGGCGTGCGCCATGATTGCTCGATCCAGTCCAGGTTGACCTTGGCGGCGACGATGCCGATGATGCGTCCGTTGCGCTGCACGGGCTGCGAAATGAAGTAGCCGGCCTCGAACGTGGAGGCACCGATGCCGTAGAAGCGGCCGATGCCGCCCGCGAACGCATCCTTGAAGTAGGGCCGGAAACCGTAGTTGACGCCCACATAGGAGCTGCGATCTTGCCAGTTGCTGGACGCCAGGGTCGTGCCCTTGTCATCGAGCACGTACACGGCAAAGGCACCCGCGCGGCGGTTCATGTCGACCAGGTAGGCGTTGATCTGCGTGACCTTGTCGGCGCTGGGCTGCTCCAGCAGTTGCGCCACGGCATCGCTCTGGGCCACGGCCAGGGGCAGGAATTCGTATTTATTGAGGGCGCCGCCGATGGACGCCGCATACAGTTCCGCGCGCGAATCGAGCGTGCGGTGCAATTCATCGAGCTGGCGCTGCTTGACCCAGGCATACGAGGCCCACGTCAGCACGACCAGCGAGCCCACGGCCAGCAGGGGGCCGAGCGCAGGTCTCAGGGTCCATTTGCCGAATGCCATGGTGCTCCGTGTGTCGGGTTGATGGGGCAGGCCAGACGGCACTGCCCCGGTGCTAACTAATCAGACATACTATCAGTCTGCCGTACTTGCCATGGTCTCGGCGTTATGGTGCCTTTGCTGCTCTTCCATCACCATCTCGCCCAGCATGCGCTTGAGGCGGTTGAACTCGGGGTCGCTCGGGTCGCGCGGGCGGGGCAGGTCGATGGCCACGTCGCGCTTGATGGTGCCGGGACGGTAGGTCATGACGATGGTGCGGTCGGCCAGGTAGATCGATTCCTCGATCGAGTGCGTGACAAACACGATGGTGGTGCCGAAGACTTTCCAGATTTTCAGCAATTCATCTTGCAGGTTGCGCCGCGTCAAGGCGTCCAGTGCGCCGAACGGTTCATCCATCAGCATGATGGGCGAGTCGAGGGCCAGCACGCGGGCGATGGCCACGCGCTGGCGCATGCCGCCCGACAAGTCTTTCGGGTAGCGGGCACGGAATTCCGACAGGCCCAGCATGCTCAGCAGCATGTCGACCCGCTCCTTGATCTCGGCCGGTGTCTTGCCGGCGATTTCCAGGCCGAAAGCGATATTGCTCTCGATGCTCATCCATGGGAATAGCGCATATTCCTGGAACACCATGCCGCGGTCGGGACCGGGTTCGGTGATCAGCTTGCCGCCGGCCAGGATCTGGCCCGATGTCGGCTGGGAAAAGCCGGCGATGGCGTTGAGCAGGGTCGACTTGCCGCAGCCGGATGGCCCCAGCAGGCAGATGAACTCGCCGCTGGCGATTTCCAGGTTGATATCCTTCAGGGCGATGACGTCCGCGCCGCCCGTGGTGAAGATTTTATTGACTGCATTGATATTGATCGTGGTCATGGCCGTTCCTCTCAGTGTTCCAGGCCGCGGTGCCACTGCAGCAAATGATTATTCAGGGCATTCATGGCGATATCGATGGCCAGGCCGAACAGGCCGATGGTAAACATGCCAGCGATGATTTTGTCAGACCAGAAATACTCGCGCGCTTCCAGGATGCGGAAACCCAGGCCGCTATTGACGGCGATCATTTCCGCCACGATCACGACGATGAAGGCCGTGCCCATGCCGATGCGCGCGCCGGCCAGGATGTAGGGCGTGGCCGCCGGCAGGATGACGCGGCGGAACATCGTCATCTGGCTGGCGCCCAGGTTGCGCGCGGCGCGGATGTAGATGCCGTCGACCTGGCGTACGCCGGCGATGGTATTCATCAGCACGGGGAAAAACGAGCCAATGCTGATCAGGAAGAAGGCGGGCGGGTTGCCCAGGCCGAACCACAAAATCGCCAGCGGAATGTAGGCGATCGGCGGAATCGGGCGCAGCACTTGCACCAGCGGGTCGAACAGCTTATAGATGGTCTTGTTGGTGCCCATCAGCAGACCCAGCGGCAAGGCCAGGCCGGCGCCGATGGCGAAGCCGCCCAGCACGCGCGACAGGCTGGCCCAGGCGTCATGCGGCAGTTCGCCGGAGAACATCCACACCAGGTAATTGCCCGCTTCAGGCGTGTACGCTTCCATGGGGATCAGATATTCATACCACTTCACGACCACCGCCACGGGCGAGGGCAGGATTTGCGGATTGATCCAGCCAAACGTGGACAGCGCCTGCCAGAACAGCAGCACGGCCACGGGCACGATGGCACCGTGCGCGAAGCGTTTCATCATTTGAATATTCATCGTGATACTTTCAGATTAGCGTGATCGTGGTTAGCGTGGTACATGGGATTTCTTGGCTTTTTCCAGCATGTCCAGCTTGACCCAATCCTGGGCGGCAGGCGGCTTGGCCATGCGGCCCACGCCGAATTTCACCATGTAGTCGGTGGTCAGCTGGACGTGGCTTTGCGTGATGTCTTCCGTGAAGATGGCGTTGTCGATGGCATCGCGGTAATCCTCGGACGTGATCTGGTTCTTGAACATCGATTCGCGCACGTATTTTTCCGCCAGTTTCGGGTCGGCCAGGAAGGCGCGCGTGGCAGCGACGAAGCAATCCATGAAGCGCTGGGCCACGGCCGGCTTTTCCTTGTACATCTTTTCCGTCATCACGAGAGCGCGCACGGGCTCGCCCAACGGCGTGTCATACGGCTTGATGATGGCCGCGCCGTATTTCTTGTGGATCGCCTGCGTGGAGTAAGGCTCGGACTGGCTCATGACGTCGATATCCTTGGTCAGCAGGGCCTGGTTCAGGTCCGGGTAGCCCATGTACAGGATCTGTACGTCCTTGCCCGGCTTGTCGGACCAGGTCAGCTTGGCCTTGGTGAGTTCGGCAAACAGCAGGATTTCCTGCGGGCCGCCACGCGTGACGCCGACTTTCTTGCCTTTCAGGTCGGCAATGCCCTTGATATTTAGGTCGGGACGCCCGACGATCTGCACGCCGCCCTTGGCGAAGCCGCCCACCAGGTACACGGGCAAGCCCGTGGCGCGGCCCGTGATGGCCGCTTCCAGCGCGCTGGCGGAGACGTCGATTTCACCGGCGATCATGGCCGGCACGATGTCGAGGCCCTTGGCGAAGATGCGTTCTTCGATTTTCAAGTCGTATTTCGGTGCGATTTCCTTCATGTAGGCGACGGCGCCGTAATGGGCGAATTTCAGGTTGCCCAGGCGGACCAGGTCGGCGGCGTGGACGGCCAGCGGGAATTGCGCGGCCAGTGCGACGGCCACGGCCAGAGCCTTGGTGTTCAGGAAGGACGAGATACGGAAGGTGCTTGCCATGCTGTTGTCTCCAAAAAGTAGATGGTTTTATATAGTGGGTCAGGCTGCCGCTCTGGAGGCGGTTATGAAAATATAAAAGCATCTTCCGTGCCAGTGGAGCGCATTTTGGCGTTTATTGCAAGTGATTGTTTATAAAGGTTTAATTTGAATCTATTGAAAATGGGAAATATCGATATTCCGTCTTTCCGCACGGCGAGGGGAAAGACTGTGCGGATTGCCGCATTGTCGGCGGCCGGTTAGATGCTGGCTGGCGCTGCGCCTGCCGTTGAACCTTCATGGCGTAGCCGACTCCAATCGTAAAAAAACGCGTTGCAAACAGGCTGGCAACGCGTAACTCCCCCGTGGAGTAGGGATGGCGCCGCGCGGGCGCCTGATTGATCGCCGTCCGGCGGCCTCGTCTTCAGGCTTTACTTCGGCGCTGTGGCCGGCGGCAGGGCGGGAGCGGTGGCGGGATCGGTCAGCGGCGCAGGCGGCGTCACGTGGCCCGGACCCGTTTCCGGCGTGGCTGGCATGACGGGGGCAGGCATCACTTGTGGGGCGGAAGTGGGGTTGGGTGCCGTTTCGGGCAGGGGCGCTTCAGCCGGTTTCTTACAGGCGGACAGGGTGACGAGCAAGGCGGCGGCCAACAGGGCAGGCATTTTCATGATGTTTCCTTTGCAAGAGTCGAAATACGAAGTATCGCGATGCGGGCGGCGGGCGGCGCGCGCGAAGCTTGAATTTATTGCAATGGAGCTTCCTCTTCTGTTCGCTATTTCACTTTGCGCCATGAACGGGGGTGCGGCGTGGGGCGCAGCGTTTTTTAGATGCCATTTTTAGATGCCATGAGGGAAAGAATTCAGTAGGGCAATATTTTTCACTTTCTTGTTCCTAATGTTCGTTAACGCACAGACCAGCGAAGAGCAGGATGGCATTCTGTGCCCAGACGCTCAGGATTTGTGGTGTTCTGGTATAAAAATTGCCAAGAACTTAACAATCCGGGCTACCGGCAATCGTTTAAAAGGAGTATTCAAATGCATGCAATGACTCAGTCTCACGTGAAGAGCGAATTAAAGGCAGCGCACCAGGAACTTCGTAGCCCCGAAAAAGGCTCGCAAATGGTAGAACGCGCAGCACCTATCCCCCCGGAGCGCATGAATCCCATTTCCATGGCACCGATCGAGCGCGTGCGTTCGACGTCGGCCACCCTGCGCCGCATTGAAAACATGCAAAAGCTGATCGGCGAATTGTCGCTGCACGAGATGCTGGCCGATGAAATCGCCTGGTTCCTCAAGTTTTCGCCATCGGGCGCCCGCAAATACATCCGCGACCTGCGCGAAGCGGGCGTGATCGAACTGGCCCGCTACATCGAAGGCACCGCCACTTACCTGGGCAAGGCAGTGTACCAGCTGACGCCAGACCCTGAGCGCGTGCGCGCCTTCCTGGCCGCCATCGTCCAGCCAAAACGCGAAGGCGCGCCACCGCGCAAGGACCGTCCCGGCCTGCGCGAGCAAAGCATGGCAGGCAGCGGCCGCCACTTCCACATCCTGGCCGATGACACGCATTACGCCATCCGCGTCAACCGCGGTCCCGTGACGCGCGATCCGCTGGTGGCTGCCTTGTTTGGAGCCCCACAGCAAAAATCGGCCGAGTAAAACCTGACGGTTTTGTCATGTGTTAACGTTGTAATGAAAGCCGGGTGATACCCCGGCTTTTGGCGTTGCACGCGGCTCTTTGATCCAGTCTGATTGAAAAGACTGCAAGCATCCCCATGTGGGCTGGACTGCCCGCCCGTCCCGATGCGGGTTCATTCGAAGGAGCTTGTCCTTGTCTGCCTACGCCGTCTCCCTTAGCCATATTGCCATCGTTGTCCTGAAGCGGGCAGCCGCATGAACCCGCTGCTGTGGATCGCCTTCGTCACGGCCGCCATCGTTTTTTCGCTGTGGTTCCCCCGCTGGCGTTTGAAGCGTGCACTGGCCAAACCCTTGCCGCCCGAAGGCCTGGCCGTGCTGGAAAAGAATATTCCCGTGTATGTGCGCATGCCAGCCCCGTTGCAGGAACAATTGCGCCATCTCGTCGTGCAATTCCTGTACCAGAAGAAATTTGTCGGCTGTGGCGGCCTGGAGATCACGGACGAGATGCGCTACACCATCGCCGGCCAGGCCTGTCTGCTGCTGCTGAATCGCCAGACGCAGGTGTATCCCGAGCTCGACACCATCCTCGTGTATCCGAACGAATTCATCGTCACGCGCGATGAAGTGGGGCCGGGCGGCGTGGTGACGCCATCGGCCAACGGCTTGCTGGGTGAGTCCTGGGGCGATGGCCGCGTGGTGCTGGCCTGGGATCACGTGCAGCGCGGGGCGGCCGACTGGACCGATGGCCATAATGTGGTGCTGCATGAATTCGCCCACCAGCTCGACAGCGAATCGGGCGCCGCGAATGGCGCGCCGTACCTGCCCAGCGTGTCGAGCTACCGCAGCTGGGCCACGGTGCTGTCGCGCGACTTCGACAACCTGCGCCACGACGCCATGGTTCAGCAGCAAAGCGTGATGGACCATTATGGCGCCACGAATCCCGCCGAATTCTTTGCCGTGGCCACGGAAACCTTCTTTGAAAAGCCGTACCAGATGGCCGAGCACCATGCAGAGCTGTATGCGCAATTCCTGCAGTACTACAAGGTCGACCCGCGCGACTGGATGGCGCCGCCCGTGGAGCCCGAACACATGACCTCGCCATTCCCCAACTTTGCCCAGCACTGGTAAGCGGGGACTTCAGCCCAGCAATCGTTGTTTCAGCGCGGGATAGCTGCTGCGCGAGACGGGTATGCCCGTGCTGGTCTGCGTATCGAGCGCGTATTTGCCGCCCGCCGTGATCTGCAGCCGCTTGAAACCCAGGCTGTTGACGATGTAGGAGCGGTGCACGCGCAGGAAGTGGGGCGGCAGCAGGGCCATGAGCTTGTCGATAGCCAAGTCATGAAAGCACTGTTCGCCGCTGCGCAGCACGATGTTGCTGTAGTGGCCATCGGCTTGCACGTGGTCAATCTCGGCCATGGCGATCCATTCCAGCGCCCCCCGTTTCTTGACGGCCAGCGAGGCCGTTTCCGTATGCCGCCCCGTATAGCGTTGCAGCGCCTTGTGCAGGCGTTCGCGGCTGAAGGGCTTGGCAACGAAGTCGAGCACGCCAAACTCGAAGGCGGTGATCGAGCGTTCCGCGTGCGCCGAGACGATGATGGTCTGGAACGGGGCGCTGCCGGCCTGGCGCAGCAAGTCGTAGCCGTCCGCGCCGTGCAGGTGCAAGTCCAGCAGCAGCAAGTCATAGTCATGCTGCCGCAGCGCGACCAGCGCCTGTTCCACATTGTCATGCAGCGCCAGCGCCGCCAGGCGCGCGCCGAAATGCGCGCGCACCTCGCGCGCCAGGCCTTGCGCGATCAGCGGTTCGTCTTCCAGTATCAACACATTCATGGCGCCGCCGGCAAGGTGAAGGTGACAAGCCAGCCTTGTTGCTGTTGCTCAATGTCATAGCGGGCGCTCTCGCCAAACACGGCGTGCAGGCTGGCACGGATGTACTGTGCGCCCACGCCGCTACCCGCATGCGGGCGCGCTACGCCCTGGGGCAGGATCAGGGTGAGCACGTGCGTTTGCGCATGTTTTACGATGCGCAGGATAAAGGCCGCGCCGTGACGGTAGCGGTTGTGGCTGAACGCATTTTCCAGCGCTGTCAGCAACAGGGCGGGCGGCACGCTGATGCCCGCCGCCTCGCCATCGAGCTGCAGGCGGCACGGCTGCTGCAGCCGCGTGCCCATGATGCTCAGATAATTGTGGCACAGGGCCAGTTCCTGCGTCAGGGCAATGCTGGGCTGCTGGGCAAACTCGTTGAGCATGCGCAACTCGGCGCCCAGCGCCTCGATGAACGTTTCGGCCGCCTGCGGCGATTGCGCATTGAGTTCGCTGATCAGGCTGAGGGAATTCATCAGGAAATGCGGTTGCATGCTTTTGCGCAAGAGCTGGTTTTCCAGCTGCTGGGCACGCGCCGCCTTGCTGCGTACACGCAGCAGCTGCGCCAGCAGTTGCGCGCACAGGGGCAGCAGCAAAAAGCACACGACGAGGGCGAAGCCGCCTTCGGCAAACTGGCTGCCCGTCAGCAGGAATAGCGCGCACGAGGCCAGCGCGATCAGCGCGCCGCCACGGCTGCCCGGCAGGTGGCGCCACAGGGCGACCAGGTTGAGCGCCAGGCTCGCTGCCAGGCCCGTCAAAAACATCAGCCAGCAGCGCGCGTCGAAATGCGCGTGCAGTGCGCCGGCCAGCGCGATGCACGCCAGCAGCACGACAGCTGCCAGCGGCCAGCGCGGCAGGCGGTAAGCCGCATAAAAATACAGGGGCAGCAGGGCGGAAAACAGCCAGGTCAGGGCGCTGACTGCATACAGGCGCGGCAGGTGCAAGGGGTAGGCGTAGCCGGTCAAGCTGCGCCAGATTTCCACCACCAGCAGCAGCGCCGCCACCAGGCACAGCGCGGCAAACATGGCCCAGTGCCGCTGCCGCTGATACAGCACCGTCAAGGAGAGAAAGAGCAGGGCGACGGCGCCCAGTGCGCCGGCCAGCAGCAGTGGCGGCAGCCTGTACCAGGCCAGCGCCGCGCGGTAGTCTTGCCGGTCGACCAGATATAGCGCATAAAATGGCGCCGCCAGGTGCGCCGATACTTGTTGCGTCGACAGCAGCAGGCGCAGGTGGTGCTTGCCCACGGCCAACTGCTGTGGCGTCAGGTGGATGGCGAAATCGATGTCGCCCGGGCGCTCCCTGCTGGCTTGGCGGGCCGGTTGGCCATTGCTGCCGATTAATATATCGTCCAGCCAGATCTCGCTGGCGGCCAGCGCCGACAGCACCAGCAGCTGCGTCGACGATGGCGTGGCGGCCAGGGGCAACTCGCGTTCGAGGCACAGCAGCTGGCCCGGCTGAAGCAACTGGTGCAGCGAGGCGGCGGGCGCCGCGTGACTTGCGCCGCAGGAACGCCAGCCTTCGTCCAGCGATAGCTTATCCATGCCCATGGCGAAGGTGGGCAAGGCCAGGCAGCACAGCAGCAGGTAGTGGAAGAAGGTGGGCATGGCGGGCATTGTAGCTGCTCTTTTGCAACATTTTCATCAACTTCGGTGCCGTTCGTGCGGGGCAAGTGCATTTCGTGCGCCGCCCGCCTATGGAGCCGTCATCATGCTTATCATGCATCAGCGCCGCGTGGTGGACGCGGCATCACCAGGGAATGACTGACTATGCAAAGCAGCAAATACTACGTTTTCGCCGGCGCGCTGGCGCTGTTCTGCGGCGTGGCGCAAGCCGCCTCCGAACCTGCTTCCGCACTGGCAGCGCGACTGGCCGACTTCGACGGCTGGGCGGCCCAGCGCATGGGTGCGCAGCGCATCCCTGGCGTGACCGTCGGTTTCAGCCAGGGCGACGTGGAATGGGTAAAAGGCTATGGCTATGCGGACCTGGAAAACCGCGTGATGGCCACGGCCCAGTCCAGTTACCGGCTGGCGTCCGTCACCAAGCCCATGACGGCGGTGGCTGTCCTGCAACTGGTCGAGCAGGGCAAGATCGACCTGGATGCGCCCGTGCAAACTTATGTGCCGTACTTCCCCGTGAAGGCGTTTCCCATCACGGTGCGCCAGTTGCTGGGCCACCTGGGCGGCATCGATGCCTACCGTAACAGCCAGGTGGAACAGCATTTCAAGGAGCACAAGGATACGCGCCAGTCCATCGCCGTCTTCGAACAGTTCGACCTGATCGCCGAACCGGGCACGCGCTTTCGCTACACCAGCTATGGCTACAATTTGCTGGGCGCCGTCATCGAGGGCGCCTCGGGCGAAAGCTATGGCGGCTACATGCGGCGCCATGTGTGGGGACCGCTGGGCATGGACGCCACCGTGATGGATGACCCCGACGCCGTGATTGCCCATCGCGTGCGCGGCTACCGGCTGGACGGCCAGGCGTTGAAAAACTCGGAATTCGTCGATATCAGCAGCCGCTTTTCCGCCGGCGGCACGCGCGCCAGCGTGCCCGACATGCTGGCGTTCGGCAGGGGCGTCCACGCAGGCAAGATACTGTCGGCGGCCAGCGTGGCTGCCATGGTGCAGCCGATGGCCACGCGCGCGGGCCGCTTGACGAACTATGGCATGGGCTGGGAAATCTTCCCCACGGGTGGGCGCTACGCCATTGCCCATAGTGGCCAGCAGCCGGAAACGGTCACCTATCTGTACAGCTTTCCCTCGCGCAAGCTCACCATTGCCGTCGCCGCCAATCTCGAGCGCGTCAATCCCGAGGCTTTCGTGCAGCGCCTGTTCGAGGTGGTCACGGGCGAGCCGTGGCTGCTGAAAACGTATATCGCCGATGCCGGCGCGCAGCGCGCTTATCAGGTGGCGCAAGGCCTGTTCGAGGAGGGCAGGGCGTACGCCGAGCGCACGAATGAACCGTATGCCGATGCCGCCACCACGCGCGAGGCATTCCTGCAAATCAACCGCCAGGCCCTGGCGCCGGACGCCGGCGCGGCGCGCGCCTTCATCGACGCGGCGCGCCATCCCGCAGGCGAAAGAGTCTTCCTGGCGGCTGGCGCCAGCATGGCCGAGGCGCTGCGCCAGTCGGGTATCGACCTGGACATCTATTCGCGTGGCGGCGCGCTGGCGTTTGCGCGCGACTATGTTTTGTTGGCGCAAGGTGCGGTGGACGGCACCTTGCCCCGCTTCGAGCCCGCCTTCGAGCAAGCCATCGTGGCCCTGGCGGCCAGCTGGGACCGCACCGCCGCCATCGCCTGGCCGGCCGCCTCCGCGTCCATTCCTGCACTCGATAGCCAGCTGCGCACAGCCTTCCGCGGCCAGCGCGCCTATCCCGATTTCGTGCCGGAACTGCTGGAGCTGGCGCAAGCGTCGGCCGGGCGCGGCGAGGTGGAAGCGGCGCTGGCGGCCAGCCGCCTGGCCGTGGCGCTGTATCCGCTCAGCGACCGCGCGCATGCGCTGCAAGGCTTGACCTTGCTGCGCGCCGGCAAGGGGGAAGCGGCCCTGGCCGCCCTGCGTCTGGCGCTGGCCCGCGATCCGTTGGGCGCGGCCAGTCCGGCGGCGCTGAACCAGGAAGCCTACCGCCTGAAAGGCAGCGGCGCCGTGGCGCAAGGCATGGCCGTGCTGCAGGCGGCCGTCAGCCTGCATCCGCGCGACGCGAATCTGCAGGACAGCCTGGCCGAGTTTTATGTGGAGCAAGGCATGCGCCCGCAGGCGGTGGAAGCGTATCGCCAGGCGCTGCAGCTCGATCCCCGCTATCCGGGCGCCGTGGGGGCGAGGGCCGCAATCATTCGCCTGGGTGGCGAGACGAAGGCGCTGGCGCCTTAGATGAATTCTTCATATGCAAGGGTGAAAAGATTCCTTTTTGGAAATAAGGGCGCTGCGGTCTAATGGCGGCATTCATTACGCCACCAGAGGAATTCCATGCAGACCCGTCTTCACTTCGCCGCGCTTCTTTTCACCTCCATCGCCTTCACCCAGGTGGCGCAAGCGGACCAGTTGGCCGCCATCAAGGCGAAGGGCGAGCTGGTCTGCGGCACCCTGGGCACGGACGAGCCGAACAGTTTCATCGACGCCAAGTCGCGCCAGCTGGTCGGCTATGAAGTGGACCTGTGCCGCGCCATCGCCCAGGGCCTGGGCGTCAAACCGGTGATCAAGCAGCTGGCCGTTGCCGCCCGCATTCCTGAATTGCAGCAGGGGCGCATCGACATCCTGACGGCATCCTTGACGCACAACAAGGAACGCGAAGCGCTGATCGATTTTTCCCTGTCCACGTTTTATACGGGCCAGCGCGTGCTGGTCAAGAAAAGCAGCAATATCACGACGGTAGCAGGCCTGGCCGGCAAGAAAGTGCTGACCGTCAAGGGCGGCACGCAGGAACCGAATATCCGCAAGGCCGTGTCCGGCGTGGATGTGGTGACGTTCGAGACGGCGGGTCAGGCCTATCTGGGCTTGCAGCAAGGCAAGGGCGTCGGCTATGTCGATGATGAAGTCTCGCTGCTCAATAACTACGCCAAGCTGGGCGCCGCGCAAAAAGACTACCTTGTGCTGCCGCAAAACATCAGTCAGGAAGTCTTCGCCTTCGGCATCCGCAAGGGCGAGACGGGCGTGAAGACGGCCGTCGACAAGGTGCTGCGCGGGCTGGAAAAGTCGGGCGAGGCAGAAAAACTGTTCTTCAAATGGTATGGCCCGACGAGCAATGTGAAATTTGAAAAACGCACATTTAAAATTGAATCGGACAAGATCGGCGCCTGAACCTTGCCGCTGACTGTCCCGCATGTTTGATCTGAACTTTCTGCTGTCCGGCGACTACCGCGACTGGCTGGTCTCCGGCTTGCTGCTGTCCTTGCAACTGATGGGCATCACCTTGCTGCTGGCCTTGCCGCTGGCGTGCGGCGTGGCCATGCTGCGACTCGCCCCGTCGCGCCTGCTCAACGGGCTGGGCGCCGCGTATGTCGAGTTTATCCGCAACGTGCCCTTGCTGGCCCATTTCCTGTTCTGGTATTTCGGCGCACCCGAATTATTGCCCGACGCGTGGAAGGAACGCTTGTATGCCGGCAATATCGAGGCCGTCAGCGCCATCACCGCCCTGACTTTATACACGGCCGCCTACATGGCGGAAGACATCCGCAGCGGCATCCGCGCCATTCCTGTCCAGCAACTCGAGGCGGGACGGGCGCTGGGCTTCAGTTTTCTCGCCAGCATGCGCCTGTG
Organism: Janthinobacterium lyxosi; assembly: GCF_051380665.1. Classification (NCBI taxonomy): domain Bacteria; kingdom Pseudomonadati; phylum Pseudomonadota; class Betaproteobacteria; order Burkholderiales; family Oxalobacteraceae; genus Janthinobacterium; species Janthinobacterium lyxosi. The sequence goes on along the minus strand of NZ_JBNYXM010000019.1, from coordinate 74,817 downwards.
CATCGTGCCGCAGGCGCTGCGCCTGGCCGCGCCGCCGCTGCTGTCGCAAACCCTGAACCTGTGGCAAAACACCAGCATCGCCACCGTCATCGGCGTGGCCGAGCTGATGTACCAGACGCAGCGCGTGGAAGCGGCCTCGTTCCGCAGCGTGGAGGCGTTTGTCTTCGCCAGCGTGGCCTACCTGGCCGTCTCGCTGCTGATCGCCAGCCTGGCGGCCTTGCTGCAAAGGAAGGTGTCCTGATGCTGGAACTGCTGCACGATTACTGCTTGTATTTCCTCGTGGGACGCTATCCCGAGGGGCCGTTGGGCGGCCTGGCGCTGACGGTGCTGCTGGCCAGCCTGGCGTTGGTGCTCAGCCTGCCGTTCGGCTTGCTGCTGGGACTGGCACGCCTGAGTCCCTGGCGCCTGCTGCGCTGGCCCGTCGCCGCGCTGATCCACGTGGTGCGGGGCATCCCCTTGCTGCTGGTGATCTTCTGGGCGTATTTCTTCCTGCCCAGCATCACCGGCCACGAAAGCGGGCAGTTCGGCACCATGCTGGCCGCCCTCGTCATCTTCGACGGCATTTATTTGGCCGAGATCGTGCGCGCCGGCGTGCAAGCCGTGCCCAAGGGACAAGTGGAGGCGGCCCGTTCGCTGGGCTTGAACTACCTGGACAGCATGCGCACGGTGGTGCTGCCGCAGGCGCTGCGCCATGTGCTGCCCTCGCTGGTGAACCAGTTTGTCTCGACCATCAAGGAAACCTCGCTCGGCACCATCATCGGCCTGGCCGAAGTGTCATTCATCGCCTCGCAAGTCAATGGCCTGGTGCTGACCAAGCCCGTGCAAGTGTATTTCCTGCTGGGCATGACGTATTTTGTTTTGTGTTTCAGCCTGTCGCGCGCCGCCTTCTGGCTCGAGCGGCGCCAGGCGCGACTCTTGAAAGCGGCTGCATGATTACCTTTGACAACGTCAACAAATACTATGGCGACTATCACGCCTTGAGCGGCATCAATGAACACGTCGCCAAGGGCGAAGTACTGGTCGTGTGCGGCCCGTCCGGTTCCGGTAAGTCGACCCTGATCCGCACCATCAACCGCCTGGAGCCTATCGCTTCAGGCCGCATCACGGTGGCGGGCCAGGACATTTACGCGCCGGGACTGGACGTGAATGCCTTCCGCTCGCACATCGGTTTTGTGTTCCAGCAATTCAACCTGTTTCCCCATTTGTCCGTGCTGGACAATTGCGCGCTGGCGCCGCAGCGCTTGCGCGGCCTCACCCGGCGCGTAGCGGAAGAGCGGGTGCTGGCCTTGCTGGAACGGGTGGGGCTGGCGCACAAGGCGCGCGCCATGCCGGCGGCTTTGTCGGGTGGCCAGCAGCAGCGCGTGGCCATTGCCCGCGCGCTGGCCATGCAGCCACCGCTGATGCTGTTTGATGAACCCACCAGCGCCCTGGACCCGGAAATGGTGGGCGAAGTGCTGCAAGTGATGCGCGACCTGGCGCAGGGCGGCATGACGATGGTGTGCGTCACGCACGAAATGGGTTTCGCGCGCGAAGTGGCGGACCGCGTCTGGTTCATGGACCACGGGCAAGTGCTGGAGCGGGCCACGCCCGAGGATTTCTTTGCGCGGCCGCAACATGCGCGCACACAACAATTTCTGTCCGATATACGCAGCCCGTTCGGCATATCCGCATGAGTGAGCGGCTATGTGCGTAAGCGAACGGTATGCTGGCGCTGTCCGGCGCACGCTATCCTGGTGGCGCATGGTGCGCCCGCAGCCGACCAGGAGGGCCGTATCATGTCACGCATCATCGCAGGTCATTTTCAGTTGCAGAAACAGATCGACGCCGCGCGCGCCGCCCTGAACCAGGCGGGCTTTCCCGACAGCCGCATCAGCGCCTTCTTTGTCAACCAGCCGGGCCAGCATGATCTGCATGCGCTCGGTGGCGACCGCGACATGTCGCCCGGCGCCAAAGAGACGCCGGAAGGCGTGGTGGAAGGCGTGGCCGTGGGCGCGGTGGTGGGCGCCGGCATCGGCGGCGCCGCCACGCTGGCGACAGGGCCGCTGGGTCCGGTAGTGGGGGCGCTGGTGGGCGCCCACGTGGGCTCGCTCTACAGTTTCAATAAAATGAAGGAGGCGGGCGAAGCCGAAAAGCATGGTGAAAACAACGGCGAAAACCGCCGCCAGCCCCGTCATCCTGGCATGCTGATCGCCGTCGCGCTGGGCGGCCTCGACGAGCGCGAACGGGCGCTCGAGGCGCTGCACCGGCTGGGCGCCGAGCATATCGAGGAAGCGGAAGGCACGATTGCGAATGGCGACTGGCACGACTTCGATCCGCTCAGCATTCCCGTGCTGGTGGCGTGAATCGGCGCACCGCCGTGCAACATGCATAAATGCCGCGCCGCACGGAATTTAGGTATGATACTTGTCAGTATTCGTAATTATTGGTAAACAATGCCGACAGGGATAGTTTCCGTGCGCCCGAAGTGACACTGGACCCAGGTGACTGCCTGTAGTGCTTGCCTCGCATGCTAACGAGTATGAATAGGAGGGCGCGTCATGACACAGGCATGGTTCATTCTGACACGGGCCGACGGGCGCGACATTTGCGCGCCCTCGCCGGCACAGCTGGCTGATGCGCTGGCCGAAGTCTACCGCGGCGGTGCCATCACGCCGGACGGCAGCCCGGCCGCTGTCCTGTTGCGCTTTGGCTACGACGATGGCTTGATGTATCAGGTCGAGGTCACTAGCGGAGGCGAAGTCACTTTCGAGGAATGGTCGGACCGCGATTGCGAAATCGCCCTGGCCCGTCCGCGTCATATGTCGGCCCTGCCGCAGGGCGACGCGCTGCAACTGTGGCAGTGGCTGGCGCAGCGCCAGGTGGCGAAGATCCGCAGCCAGCCCTGGCAGGGCGCTTAGCCCGCCGCTTTCAACAGGCTCTAGTGCGCCATCAGCACGGGGATCGTCATGCTTTGCAAAATCGTGCGCGTGACGCCGCCCAGGATGGTTTCGCGCAGGCGCGAATGACCATACGCTCCCATCACCAGAAAGTCCGCCGACAGGTCCGCCGCCTTCGATAGCAGCGCTTCGCCGATATCGCCGCGCCGTACGCCACCGCCATCGAGCAAATGCAGCCGCGCTTCCACGCCGTGGCGCGCCAAGTAGTGCGTCAGTTCGGCGCCCGGCTGTTCGCCGTGCTCGGTGGCATGCACCTGGGCATCGAAGATGGCCACGTGGACTTGCCCGGCGCGCTGCAGCAGAGGCAGGGCGGCGGTCACGGCGCGGCTCGCTTCCTTGCTGGCATTCCAGGAGATGAGCACATTGCGCGCGGCCGCCGGCGGCGCCAGCAGGGGCAGCGGTGGCGCATACGGCACGATCAACACGGGGCGGCCCGAATGCAGCAGCACGTAGGCGGGAAAGTCGCGCATCACGGACGGCGATTTATCGTTGGCATTGTATTGGCTGATCACCACCAGGTCCGCATAGCGGGCCAGCAGGCTGATGCCGCCCGCCGCCTCGTCGTCGAGCACGCGCTGTTCGAACGAGGCGACGCCGGCCGCGCGCACCTGCGCCTCGAAACCGTCGAGGGCGCGCGTCGCCCGTTCTCTCAGGAAATTGAGGTGCAGACTCAGGTTTGGGTCGGCATCGAGGTCGGGCTGGTTCTGGTACAGCAGGCGCGACACGCCCGTCAGGGCCACGCCCGTCAGGTGGCCGCCGCAAGCCTGGGCGATGCTGGCCGCCGCTTCGATGCGCGCGGCGCGCCCTGCGCTGTCGTCGATGTGCAGCAATACGGTCTTGTACGTCATGGCCTGTCCTCTCGCTGTGCAGTAGCGGCTATTCTGGCACAGACCGGGGCGTCGGCCGCGCACGACTGCATCAGGCTGAGCACTTGATCTGGCGCAAAGCTGGCGATAAAAACTGCTCCTACACTTGATCCCACGCAGAACAACCATAACAAGCGGGGAGAGACAGCAATGAAGGAACAAAAGGTAGCGCTGGTCACGGGCGGCATGGGTGGCCTGGGCACGGCCTTGTGCCGGCGCCTGCATGCGGCGGGCTTTGCCGTCGTGGCGGCGCACACACCGGGCAATGCGCGCGTGAAAAACTGGCTCGACGAGCAGCAGGCACAGCAGTATTATTTTCATCCGCTGGCCATCGACGTGGGCGATTTCGACGCCTGCAGCCAAGCCGTGGCACGCGTGCTGGCGCAATTCGGCCGCATCGACGTGCTGGTCAACAACGCCGGCATCACGCGCGACCAGAGCATGCGCAAGATGGAATTGCCGCACTGGGCCGAGGTCATGCGCACCAATCTCGACAGCTTGTTCAACATGAGCAAGCAGGTGCTCGAACCGATGCTGGACAACCGCTGGGGCCGCATCATCAACATCTCGTCCGTGAATGGCCAGAAGGGCGCGTTTGGCCAGTGCAATTACGCGGCCGCCAAGGCGGGCGTGCATGGCTTCAGCAAGGCGCTGGCGCTGGAAGTGGCGCGCCACGGCATCACCGTCAACACCGTCTCGCCCGGCTACCTGCGCACGCAGATGGTGACAGCCGTGCCGGCCGATATCCTGGAAACGAAGATCCTGCCGCAGATTCCCCTGGGCCGCCTGGGCGAGCCGGATGAGGTGGCTGCCCTGGTGGCCTACCTGGCGTCCGACGAAGCGGCATTCGTCACGGGCGCGAATATCGCCATCAATGGCGGGCAGCACATGAGTTAAGCAAGCGTAGAGCTTGCAGTAGGGCAATGGCAGTAGAGGAGACCCGTCCACCCAGCCGGCACACCGAGGCTGGCGGGTAGACGAACAGCAGCATGGCAGCGCTGGATGGAAGGCAGGGGGCAGCGATGCCTTGTCCCCCTTGCCTTGCCGCAGCACCAGGTCAGCGCTGGTTTTTTTCCAGCCGCGTCTGGCAATCGATGCACAGGCGCGCTTCGGGGCGCGCATTCAGGCGCGACAGGCCGATGGCTTCGCCGCAGTTGTCGCACAGGCCATAGCTGCCATCGGCAAACTTGGCCAGCGCGTGCTTGATGATGGCCAGCTGCGCCAGGTTGTGCTCGGCCGCTTCGCTGACGAGAGCGTTCAAGGTGCGCACGCTGGCGTTGTCGGCAGGCGAGGCTTCGATTTCATTGAGCAGCGAGGCGCGCGCATCCGCTTCGGCCGCTTCGTTCCCGATCTGTTCCAGCAACGCCAGCTTGCGTTGCTCCAGCACGCCCTGCAGGCGTTGCAACTGGTCTTGCGGCAATCCATTCATGGCTGTCCCCGATAGGAGTCTCTCCTATATGGTAGTCCAGGATTGGCCGCTCTGCTTGCGCTACTGCCCGCGCCGCGTTTGATGCGGCGCAGGCAGGCATGGGCTGTTCTATGCTGGTTCTTTCAGGCAGTTGACCATCCAGGCCACGCCGAACTGGTCTTTCAGCATGCCGAAGCGCTTGGCCCAGAACGTTTCCTCCAGCGGCATCTGGATGTTGCCGTCACGCGCCAGTGCGGTGAAGACCCGTTCCGCTTCCTCCGGCGTATCGAGGGTTAGGCAGACCGAGCAGCCACTCATGCCCTTGGCGCCATCCTCGGTGCAGCCGCCGTCCGAGCCCATCAGCATGGTGGGTCCCAGCTGTACGGAGCCGTGCATGATCTTGTCGTACCAGTCTTCCTTGACCTGGTCCTGGCCTGGCGTGCCGCGAAACGGCATCAGGCACAGGTCTGTGCCGTGCAGGTGCTGGCGGTAGTATTCCAGCGCTTGCGCGCAGTTTCCATCGAATTGCAAATACGGTTCGATACGCATGTTGATCTCCTCTGGCCATCGCTCCGCAGGCACGATTGCCATGCGTTGACGTCCCAGTATAGGCGCTCGCTGGCCAATTTCAATCAGTCCGGCGCCATCTCTTGCAGCCGCTCACGCACCTTGCCCAAGGTATTGAGGATGCGCTCGGGATTGCCGGCCAGGACGGCGCTGCCCAGGTGCAACAAGCTCGTTGCCAGGCTGATCCAGTACCGCACGTCGTCGTTGCGGGCGATGCGCAGGCGCACCGTGTCGAGCAGGCCGCTGAGCTGGCGCTGCGCCGTTTCCAGGCCGGCCACCGTGTGCCCGGCGGCATCGGCATACAGCTGGTTGGCTTGCTGGCGCAAGGCCACTTCCAGGGCGAAGACGGCTTGCGCCTGGCTGTGGCTGATGCCGTTTGCTCCCTGGCTGGCGCGCTTGCGGATGGCGCGCATGACGGCGCCGTGCAGGGTGACGGCCGCCTGCGACAGGCTGTCAGCCAGTTGCTCGACGCGCATGGGGCTGCTGAGAGCCGCTTCGCGGCGTTCGCTGCTGCTGCTGCTGCTCCTGCCTACTGATCCGTCCATCTTGCCTCCGTGGTGGTGAGGGTGGCAGCGAGGTGGGCGTGTTCGCGCGCCAGTGCCGCCAGTTGCCGGCGCGCCAATGTATGGCGCAGGCCAAGCAGGCGGTATTCCTCGGTTTTGCTTTGTTGCATGTTTTTCGCCAGCACGGCCAGCAGGCGCTGCTGCGGCGTGTCGGCATACGCGATTTCCACGTCGAGCAAGCCGAGCACCATGTCGCGCTCGTTATCGCCGCTCTTGTCGTACAGCACCAGCAAGCTGTCGAGCGCGGCCAGCAGGGCTTGCAGCGGCGCATCGCCGTCGTGCAGCACCTGGGCCAGGTGCGCCTGCTGGCTGGCCGCACCGCCCAGGCGCGAGAGTTGCTGCAGCAACAGGGTGTAGGCGCTGACATGGCGGTCGTCGATGCCGCTGCCCGGCCAGGCGCGGATGGCAGCGCCGGCGCCGGCCAGTTCAGGCTGCACGTCATACGCCTCGGTATCCGCCAGCCGGCCCAGCGCCTGCAGGTACAGGCGCACGGCCTGCGCCAGACGCGCGACATCCGCTTGCGCGGCGTGGCGCTGCGCATCGAGCAGGCGTTCGCGCGCATCTTCGGCGGGCAACAGATAGGGACGGGCGCGTTGGTAGCTGTCCACGTGGCGCTGCGACAGCTCGCTGAATGCGTTCACAGCATCGGTGCCGGCGGCCAGGGCGCGTACTTGCGCCAGCTCGGTGCGCGCGGTGGCGCAGCCGCACAGCACCATCGTCAGGCACAGGTTCAGGCAAAGGGCGCGGCGATGGCGGGTGGGCAGGGCGGACACGTCACCTCTCGACAGGAAATGCTGTATGGAAAGGTATTGTGGTGCCGGCCTGCGCCGCCCGCCTTGTGCGGGCGCAAGCGCGCTGCGATCAGGCGCCGATTGTGCCCGCTGTGCCCGTCAATTGCTCGCGCCAGCCCAGTCCGGCCACGGTGTCGCTGGCGGGACGGTATTCGCAGCCGACCCAGCCTGCGTAGCCGACCTGGTCCAGCAGTCTGAATATGTGGCGGATCAGCGGCAGCAGGGCGCGGATGGTGTTGCTCAGTTCGCCCTCCATGCGTTGCATGTGATAAATGTCGTACTGCAGGAAGATATTGCTGCGCTGGCAGTCGGCGATGATGTCGGCCGCCTGCCGGCTATGGTTCAGAAAGTAAGCGGGCATGTCGTAGCGGTTGATCGGCTCGATCAGCACATTGATACCATGCGGACGGCAGGCGTCGGCCGCACATTGCAGGTTGCCGATTAGGCTTTGCCGCGCCCGCTCCAGGCTCATGCCGGGCGGCACGATGCCGGCCATGCAGTGCAGCTGTTTCGCCCGAGCGCCAGCGCGTAGTTGAGCGCCAGTTGCACGTTGCTGCGGAATTCTTCGCTCCGGCGCGGATCGCAGGCGATGCCCCGCTTGCCGTGTTCCCAGTCGCCGGGCGGGAAGTTGAACACGGCCAGTTGCAGATGGTGGCGTTCCAGCCGCATGGCGATTTGTCGCGCCTCGACGGCATAGGGAAACAGGAATTCGACAGCATCGAAGCCCGCTTCCCTGGCGGCGGCAAAGCGGTCCAGGAAAGGCAGTTCGGTAAACATCAGGCTGAGGTTGGCAGCGAAGTTCGGCATGACAGCACGCAGCTGAGGACGATGGACGCTATCCTGGCCCAAATCGGCAAATGGTGGCGTGCATAAAAAAACCGTTCCAGAAGCAAGTTCTGGAACGGTTTTTGTCGTCTTTTTGATAAAGACAAACGCCGCCTGAAAGCGTAGCGAGCGGGAGTGATATTGCGTCGAGTAGCGCAGCCGTACAGGAGTACGGCGAGCAACGCAAACGCAATAGCGCCCCGCGCAGTAGCTTTAAGGCCGCGTTTTAACGGCCGCGGCCACCGGAACGATGGTTTGCTGCCGAACGCGGCGCATTGCCCGAACGGTTGCCGCCGCCACCGCCGCCCGCTGGGCCGGCGCTGCGTGGCTTGGCGCCGCTACCGCCGGTTTTCACGCGCACCACGGCGCCAGCTGGCGCGCGGCTGTTGTTGCGGTGGCCGCCGGTGCCGCTGCGCAATTGCACAGGCTGGGCGCGGGCGTTCAGGTCTGGCTCGAAGCCTTCGATGACTTCGCGCGGCAGGGTTTGCTTGATCAGCTTTTCGATGTCTTTCAACATTTCATGCTCATCCACGCAGACCAGCGATACGGCTTCGCCCTTGGCGCCGGCACGGCCCGTGCGGCCGATACGGTGCACATAGTCTTCCGGAATGTTCGGCAAGTCGTAGTTGACGACGTGCGGCAACTGGTCGATATCGATACCGCGCGCGGCGATGTCGGTGGCGACCAGCACTTGCAGGGTGCCATCCTTGAACTCGGACAGCGCGCGCGTGCGTGCCGACTGGCTCTTGTTGCCGTGGATGGCCAGGGCGCCGATGCCGTCCGCGCCCAGCTGCTCGACCAGTTTATTGGCGCCATGCTTGGTGCGTGTAAACACCAGTACTTGCGTCCAGTTGTTCGACTTGATCAGGTAGGACAGCATCGGGTGTTTCTTGTCGCGGTCGACCGGATGGATTTTTTGCTGGATCACTTCCACGGTCGAATTGCGGCGCGCCACTTCGATCATGGCCGGCTTGTTCAGCAAGCCGTCGGCCAGGGCCTTGATCTCTTCCGAGAACGTGGCCGAGAACAGCAGGTTCTGGCGTTTCGGTGGCAACACGGCCAGCACTTTCTTGATGTCGCGGATGAAACCCATGTCGAGCATGCGGTCGGCTTCGTCCAGGATCAGGATTTCCACTTTCGACAGGTCAACCGTGCCCTGGCCCATGTGGTCCAGCAAACGGCCCGGTGTGGCGACAAGCACGTCGACGCCATGTTTCAGCTGTTTGATTTGCGGGTTGATGCCGACGCCGCCGAAGATCACGGTGGAGTTCAGCTTGGTGTACTTGCCATAAGTGCGCACGCTTTCCTCGACCTGCGCGGCGAGTTCGCGCGTCGGTGCCAGGATCAGGGCGCGGATCGGGCGCGTGGAAGTGTTGCTGGTGATGGCCGCGCCATTCGCGTCGGTCGACAGGCGGTGCAGCAAGGGCAGGGTGAAACCGGCCGTCTTGCCGGTACCGGTTTGTGCGCCGGCCAGCAAGTCGCCGCCAGCCAGCACGGCGGGAATCGCCTGCGTCTGGATCGGGGTCGGCACGGTGTAGCCGTGTTCGGTAACGGCACGTACGATAGCGTCGGACAATCCGAGGGAGGAAAAGGACATGGTAACTTTATTGTGAGATCGGCCTGTCGCCATCGGGGGGCGCCAGTCGCAGGCAATCAGATTAGGGGTCGAAAGACAGCGGCAAGGGGACTGGTCATATGTGCCGCACACGCGAAGTATAACAGCATGGCAAAAAAGCGCTGAGTTTGTTTCGAGTATGCAATGCTGCAAGTAAAGGAAATGCATGGCAAGGGCGCGCTCCTTATCGTCGTTATTCACTATTATTCCCTGTAGCACTCCATGCGCGGGACTCACCGTGGTGCCGGGGTGTTCATTCCCGGAGGAATATCATGCGTATCGCCGATCTTCGCATCGCCACCCGCCTGTATGGCGGTTTCGGCACCATTGTCCTGTTGCTGGCCGCCCTGGTCAGTGTCGCCACGCTGAATGTTTCGCGGCTGGCCGACGCCAATGCCATCAATACCCACACTTACCAGGTGCTCGCTGAAAACAGCGCGATCCTGGAAAGCCTGATCAACCTGGAAACGGGCCAGCGCGGCTACGTGATCACGGGCGCGGAGGCGTCGCTGGAACCGTACAAGGCGGGGCAGGCCGCGTTTGGCACGCACCTGGCCAAGGCGCGCGACATGACCAGCGATAACCCGGCCCAGCAAGAGCGCCTGGCGAAGCTCGATGCTGCCAAGCAAGCCTGGCTGGCCGGCGCGCTCGATCCCGTGATCGCCATGCGGCGCGCCGTGGCGCAGGGCACGGCGGCCATCGAGCCCGTGCTGGCGCTGGAGAAGGAGGGCAGGGGCAAGCAGGGCATGGATGCCATGCGGGCACTGCTGGGCGAAATCGGCCAGGCGGAAACGGTGCTGCTGGCCCGCCGCTCGGAAGCGGCGGCGGCCTTGCAGGCGCGCACGCACTGGACTTTACTGGGCGGCGGCGCGGCGGCGCTGATCCTGGCCGCCCTGATCGCCTGGTGGCTCGCCCACAACATTTCCGGCCCGCTGCGCGCGGCGATCGACGTGGCCAGGCAGGTGGCGCAGGGCGACTTGACGGTGCAGGTGGACGTGCGTTCGAAGGATGAGACGGGCGAGCTGATGCAGGCATTGAAAGACATGACGGCCAGCCTGCTGCGCATCGTCACCGAAGTGCGCGGCGGCACGCAAGCCATCGCCACGGCCTCGCGCCAGATTGCCTCGGGCAATATCGACCTGTCGGCGCGCACGGAACAGCAGGCCAGTTCGCTGGAAGAGACGGCGTCGTCGATGGAGGAACTGACCAGCACGGTACAGCGCAATGCACAGAATGCCAGCGAGGCCAACGGCCTGGCGGCGTCGGCCTCTGCCGTGGCCGGCAAGGGGGGCAGCGTGGTGGCGCAAGTGGTGGACACCATGGGTTCGATCAATGACTCGTCGCGCAAGATCGTCGACATCATCGGCGTGATCGACGGCATCGCCTTCCAGACGAATATCCTGGCACTGAACGCAGCCGTGGAGGCGGCCCGGGCGGGCGAGCAGGGCCGCGGCTTTGCCGTCGTCGCCACCGAGGTGCGCAACCTGGCACAACGCTCGGCCGGCGCCGCCAGGGAAATCAAGGGCTTGATCAATGATTCGGTGGCCCAGGTGGAGAGTGGCGCGCGCCTGGTCGACGAGGCGGGCCACACCATGCGCGAGATCGTCGATAGCGTGCACAAGGTCAGCAGCATAGTCGGGGAGATCTCGTCCGCCAGCGACGAGCAACGGGCCGGCATCGAGCAAGTCAACCAGGCGATCAGCGAAATGGACCAGGTGACCCAGCAAAACGCTGCGCTGGTGGAAGAGGCTGCCGCAGCGGCGGAAGCCATGCAGGAGCAGGCTGCCCGGCTGGCTGACGCGGTGAGCGTGTTCAGGACCGCGCAGGTGGATGCCGCGCCGCCGCTCGCGTTCCGGCCCGCCGCGCGCCGTCCGGTGCCGCTCAAGGTGGCGCACGCTCCTGCCCGTTTGAGTGGCAAGCCGGTGGTGCGCCATGCGCCGCAAGTTCCGGCCGGCAAACAGCGCTCGGGGGAGGATGAGTGGGAAGAGTTTTAAGACGGACGTTTTAGCGCATGCGACAGATGTCGCAAATAGCGCTTGCGTGCGTGTGACTGTTGTCGCATAATTGTGTCAACAGTCACTAAAAGGAATCTCCATGAGCACGCCCTCTGTCACCGAACTGTCGTTATTGAAAGCCTTGTGGAAAGACCACCCGCTGTCCGCGCGTGAATTGCACGCCAGGGTGGAAGACGAGCTGGGATGGTCGTTTTCGTCCACGCGCAAGACGATCGAGCGCATGCTGGACAAGGGCATGCTGCTGCAGCGCAGCGTGCATGGCGTGCTCGTGTATGAGGCGAACGTGGACAAGGTGGCCACCCTGGCCGCGTTTGCCCACGACTTTGGCCGGCGCGTGATGGAAATCGACAGTCCCTTGCCGGTCAGTATGTTTACGGGCAGCAAACTGGTGGACCAGCAGGAACTGGCGGCGCTGGAACAGTTGCTGCAGGACTGGCCGCTCGAGGGAAAGGAATAAGCAATGCTGCTGTTTTCTCTCACGCTGTTGCAGGCTAGCGCCGCCTGTCTCGTGACCGGCCCACTGCTGTGGGCAATGCTGAGCCTGGCGCAGCGGCGCTGGCCCGCGCTGGCGGCGCAGCGCAGCGTGTGGCTCGGCGCCCAGCTGGTGCTGGCCGCCGTGTTTGTGCTCCCGCTGCTGCCTGACACGCGCCAGCTGAGCGTGGTGCCCGAGGTGAGCGTGCCCGTCTTCCTGGCCAATGCAGCGCCCGACGTGCCGAAGGCCATGGCTGCGCCAGCTGCCTGGCTGCCATCCGCTGCTTCGTGGCTGGCCCTGGTGCCCTCCGCCTGGGGCCTGATCTATTTGCTGGGCGTCGCTTGCGCGGCCTGGCGCTGGCAGCGTGGCCACGCCATGTTGCGCACCTTGCTGCAGCTGGCGCGGCGCCGCCGGCTGCATGGCATGGATGTGCTGGAAGTGGATGCGCCGATCTCGCCGATGCTGGTGGGCGTGTGGCGGCCGCGTTTGCTGTTGCCGGCGCACCTGGCGCAATTTACGCCGGAACAGCGGCAGTTGGTGATCGCCCATGAGCTGACCCATGCACGCCGGCGCGACCCCTTGCTCCTGCTGCTGGCCAGCATGCTGCAGGCGCTGCTGTGGTTCAATCCGGCCGCGCGCTGGCTGGCCGGCCAGCTGGCTTGGGCGCAAGAGCTTGGTTGCGACCGCCAGGTCCTGGCCGGCCGCGCTCCGCGCCAGCGCCAGCAATATGCGGCGGCCCTGGTCAAGCAACTGGGGCTGCAGGTGCAGCCGCTACCGGGGTTGGCCTTTGGCGGTGGCCGCATGGCCGAGCGCCTGCTGCGCATGCGTGACGGGCAGCGACGCCCACCTCGGGCCTTGCGGGCGCTGATGGCGCTGCTGCTGTGTGCGATCGGCGCGGCCAGTCTGGCGCTGCAACCGGCACTGGCGTGGGCCGTGGCAGCCACGCCCGCAGCTACGCTCGCCGCGCCGGCGACGGCGCCAGCTGTCTGGCGCAATCCCCTGGACAGCATGCGTGTGACCGGCTTCTTTGGCGTGGTGCGCCAGATGACGCCACAAGGCCATAGCGGTATCGATCTGGGCGCCAGGCGCGGCACGCCCGTGCGTGCGGCAGCCGACGGCATCGCCAGCGTCAGTGTAGATGCGCGCCTTGGCAAGGCCGTCCGCATCGACCATGGCGCTGGCATCGAGTCGCTGTATGCTCATCTCGATCGGGTCACGCTCACTACCGGCATGGCCGTCACGGCAGGGCAGACCATCGGCACGGTGGGCGCCACAGGTCTGGCGACGGGGCCGCATTTGCATTTCCAGGTCACCCGGGACGGGCGCTTGCAGGATCCGCAACAGTGGCTGGCCGATCTCGATGCCAACGCCACCGCGCGCTCCCTGCGCCTGCGCAAGGAGCAGTTCGGCCGCTAGTTTTACCTGGCCGCAGGTCGGATGAGCGCACGAGCGAACAAGCCGACACCACCACAGACCTTTCAGGATTTCCCATGCGATTGAGTATTCTATTGTGCAGCCTTGCGCTGCCGTTGACGGCGCACGTCCGTGCCGAAGACGTCCTCCCTTCCGTGACGGTCAATGCCGGCAAAGTGGATCAGCGCCGCAACGACACCGTCGCCGCCATCGTCGTCGGTCACGAGGAATTGATACGCCAGGGCGACCGCGTCCTGGCCGATGCCTTGAAGCGCCTGCCCGGCATCAGCATCGGCGCGCCAGCCGGCACGGGGCAGGGCGGGCAAATCCAGCTGCGCGGGCTGGGCCAGGGTTATACCCTAGTCATGCTCGACGGCGTGCCCGTGCCACCTGGTTTTTCGCTCGACTCTCTGGACCCGGAACTGGTCGAGCGCGTGGAAATCATGCGCGCCGCCACGGCGCAATTTTCCGCCCAGGCGATCGCCGGTTCCATCAACATCGTGCTGAAAAAATCGGGCAAGCGGCGCGAGCGCACCTTCAAGCTTGGGGCGTCCGCCAGCCATGGCATGCCCGCCGGCAGCGCCACCGTGCAGTGGGCGGACAAGGACGGGCGCCTGTCTTACGCGCTGGCCGGCACGCTCGCTCACACGGGGCGCCGGGGCTTGCTCGATGAATGGAACCGTGCATACGATGCGGATGGCAGACCCACGGTGGTGCGCCATATGCCGCTGACGGAGCGCGTGACGAGCGATACCTTCGAGCTGGCGCCCCGCCTGCAATGGGCGCTGGCGGGCGAGGACAGCCTGGCCTGGCAAAGCCTGGTCAACTTGCGCCGCCTGGCCAGCCGCCGCCAGGTGGTGGAAACGTCTTACCTGGGAGGCCATACCGACTATCCGGACAATGACGCCACCTTCAGGCAGGACAGCGGCACCGTGCGCAGCGATCTGCACTGGCTGCGCAAGCTCGGACAGGGGGCCAGCCTCGATATGAAACTGGGCCTCGATGTCAACCACCGCGGCAGCGATTATCTGTTCCAGGGTGTCGGCGCCGCGCCTGGGCCGGCAAATGTGCGCCGGGTCGATGCGGGCGTGGACGAGGTGGGCGTGCAGACCAGCGGCACCTATCGCCGGACGCTGGGCGAGGGCCACGCACTGGCGGCGGGCTGGGATGCGGGTCACCGGAGGCGCGCGGAGTTTCGCCGCGAGCGCCAGTTGTCGCCGGGCGGGCCGCCTGTGCTGCCGGACGAAGACTATGCGACCATGGTGCGGCGCCTGGCCCTGTTCGCGCAGGATGAGTGGGAAATCTCCGCGCGCTGGTCGCTGTATCTGGGGCTGCGCTGGGAAACCTGGCGCACGGCCAGCGCCACCGGCGGCGCTGGCCCCGTCGACGTGCGCGCGCAAGTGTGGAGCCCCGTGCTGCAAAGCCTGTGGAAGCTCGCCGGCAAGGATCAAGTGCGCCTGGCCGTCACGCGCACCTACAAGGCACCGCAGATTTTCCAGCTGATCCCGCGCCCCTACCTCAACGACAACGGCAATAGCCCTGCGAATCCCGACAACCAGGGCAACCCGGCGCTGCGCCCGGAACTGGCGTGGGGGCTCGACGCGGCCTATGAGTACTACCTGGGAGGTGGGGCAGAGGGCGCCATGCTGGGCGCCAGCACCTCGCTGCGGCGCATCGACGACGTGATGCTGGACCGTCTGTACCAGGACAACGGGCGCTGGGTGGCCACGCCCGTCAACCATGGCAGGGCGCAGGTGCGCGGCATCGAACTGGAAGCGAAGCTGCCGTTGACGGCGCTGTTGGCGGGCGCCCCCGCGCTGGACCTGCGGGCGAACGTGGCGCGCAACTGGTCGACGGTGGATGCCGTCGCCGGTCCGGACAATCGCCTCGATGAGCAGTTGCCGTGGAGCGCCAACCTGGGCGCGGATTACCGCCTGGTCAGCAAGCCGTTGACCCTGGGCGGCAATCTGCATTACCAGGGCGGTGGACTGTCGCGCGCATCGAAGCAGCTGCTGGCCTGGCAGGGCGCCCGGCGCGAACTGGATCTGTACGCGTTGTGGAAGTTCAGCGACCAGCTGCGCCTGCGCCTGTCGGGCGCCAATCTGCTGCGGCAGCTTGAGCGCACGCGCAGCCTGTATGCGGATGGCGCCGGCAGCCTGCTGCGCACGGTCGATACGGGCAGCTACTGCACGCTGCGCGTCATGCTCGAAGGCTCTCTGTAGGTTCCATTTAGTCGTCGATCTCCTCGATGGTGTAGCGCACGCCCTGGGCATCGAGGCAGGCGCGCAGCGACTCCAGTCCGTGCCAGGGATCCGGGCGCAGGTACTGGCAGATATACAGACCGGCGTCCGTCAGCCGGATATCTGTCTCGGGCATGGTGGCGCCGGGCGCGCGCGGCGCCTGCGGCCGTGCCGCCAGTAGCTGCGCGAGGTGCTGGCGCTGCTCCTGCGTCAGGCTGGCCGCAATCCTGAATTCAAATCCCATGTTTTCTCCTGGTGTTGTATCGCGCCGATGCGCGTAATTTGAATCATAGAAAAAATCGTATATAGCTTGGCATTCTTTCCGTTTTTGTTTTCAAAGTATCCCATTCATACTGCATGGTACTGGCCCGGCACACACACAGCGTGAGGCAAGGGAATGGGCAGAAACGCCGTACAAGGAAAGCGTTTTTTTCATGTGCAATTATTTTCGCTAAGGAAAACATCATGCCTGTCGCTACCGCCCAAGCCGCACAAAAACTGCTGGCCCCGAACGATCATACCCTGATCATGATCGAGCACCAGTCGCAGATGGCGTTCGCCACCCGCTCCATCGACCGGCCTTGCTGCGCAACAACGCGGCCCTGGCGGCGCACGGCGGCGGCTATGGCCTGGGCTTGAGCTACGCCACATCCATGTTCAACGCCAGCGTAGGCCATTGATTGTTCATCGATGTATCGTCCAGCACCTGATTCCGGAGAACCGGCATGAGCGCAAGCACGATCTTGCTCCATGGCCGTATCCACACGGTCGACAGGACGCAACCGCTGGCGTCCGCCGTCGCCATCGCCGATGGCGAATTCATCGCTGTGGGCGACGCTGGCGGCCGGCATGGGAGACGCGCTGGAAAAGGTCGTGCGCCACCTGGTCGAGCAGCGCTGGCCCTTACGCCTGCACGCCAAGGCCACGCCGCCCGTGCAGCGCATGCTGGACGCGGGCGTGCCCTTGGGCGGCCTGGCCTTGACGGAGGCGGCGGGGCGTTTGTCGCGCGACACGGCGCTGGAGCTGTGGACGGCGGGCAGCGCCTGGTTTTCCAGCGAGCAAGGCAAGAAGGGGCGCATCCGCGAGGGCATGCCGGCCGACCTGAGTGTATTAGCGGGCGATTATTCCACGCTGCCGGAAGAAGCGATCAAGTCCATCGTATCCGTGCTGACCATGATGGGCGGCAAGGTCGTCTCCGGCCAGGGGCCATTTTCGTCTCTGGCGCCGCCTTTGATTACCGTCCTGCGGCCAGGCCGGCGCAAGCCTTGCTGCCGCACCAGTGCGCGGGCGCCTGCGGCGTGCATGCGCATGCCCACGACCGGGCGCGCAAGTCGGCCGTGCCGGTTGCCGATTTTTCCGGCTTCTGGGGCACGCTGGGCTGCAGCTGCTTCGCTTTCTAGCCGGTGACCGGACGCTATTTGGAAATGCGCAGGATGGCCGAGGCGAGCCGCGTAAAGCAGGGGCTCAGGTCGCTCTCGGTGGCCGCGTAACAGTACAGGCCCATGGGCTCGGCCGGCTTGCGGCAACGCGTTGGCGCATCGCTCGTGTTGGCCATGCAGCGCAGCAAGTCTTCGCCGATTTCATTGTCCGGCCCTGCCTTGCTCTTCAGCGCGGCTCCCATGCCCAGGGTAAAGATGTAGGTTTTTTCCAGGCGCGCCTTGCTGGCCATCGCTTCTGCCAGGTTGCGCGATGCGCGGTGCATATTGGTCCACTGGAGTTTTCTGGTGGACATATCTTTGCTCACCGCACGCGGCGTAGTGGTCACGATGGGGAATTCGCCCAGCGTCTCATCGTCGGCCTGGGCGCGAACATTGTGCGCGTTATACCAGGCCGGTAATTTACTGATCAGGTTTCTAGAGCAATGGGTCTCGGGTGCGAGCTTGGTGCTGGTTGAATCGATACTGTACAGTCCATCTGTCGCAAAACCGCTCGATGGTAAGGCGTCGTACACGGCCAGCGCTCCAGGGTTCGTGCAGTTGCCACTCATGCTGGAAAAAAAGTAAGACGAAAAGGCGGACGGAGATCCATCGGAAAAGAACACGATGACGCGCAGGCTGGAGCGATTGCTCTGGCTGATGCCCTTGAGTTGATCGAGGGCATTCCACATGCCTTCCGAGTAATTCGTGCCGCCTTCAAACTTGTAGGCATTGATGGCATTGGTAGCCAGCGTGCGATTGAAACCGCGATCGCTTGTCTTGATCGGCAGATCGACTTGCGCACCGCTGGCGAAATGCAGGAGGCCAACCCGATCCACGGTGGAATTGAATTTGTTCAGGAAGGACTTGCCCGCCGCCCGCACGGCGTCCGCATTGTCTTTCAGCGATCCCGACGTATCCATCACCAGCACCATGTCCAGGTCCTTGCGGATGGTTTGCGCGCTGGCCGCCACGTTCAGGGTCTTGAAACCGAGTATGCCCATCAGCGAGACGGGCAAGGAGGCGGTGGCCGAGACGTCGATGGTGACGGTGCCCCTGTCGAAAACCACGCCAACGGGATTGAGTACGGGAGTCGAGAGCAGGAATTTGTCCGGATAATTAATGTCAAAAAACTCCTTTGCCGACTTGCGCGCACTGGCCCGCTGTTCCGCTTCCGAGTTGCCTGCAGTAACGCCGCGCGCCGCCGCCAGGCTGGCCGAGTCGACGGCCGCATTGAGTTTGGCCTTGACGAAGTAGCCGAGGGCCGAATCGATGGCCAGGCCCGCCGAGGCGATCAGGACGACGGCCGACAGCGCCACCATGATCAGAACTTGGCCGCTTTGCCGCTGGTGTGGAATGCGCATCAGAATATCGTCATCGAAGTAAGGTCGGGGCCCAGTATGGGCGTCGTGCTGTTGCCAATTTTCAATGTGCCGAAGAGCATGTCGAAATTGTAGAAAGTTTCCACGGCATAGATCAGTTCGCCGTCGGCCAACTGGCCGGACATCAGGGTCAGCACGGGCGCCTTGTCGTCCTTGGCGATACCGGTGCACGTGCCATTGCTCCAGCTGCTGCAGCGCCACACCTGGCTGGCGGGCAGGTAGCCGCTGGCCTTCGCGCCAGCGTCCCAGCGGTACTGTTCCAGCACGATGTTGCGCACGCCCGCCGTGGGCGAGGACGCATAGCCCATGATCTTGGTGATATAGATCATGCCGCGCCCGTTCATGTCCAGCGGCGGCGTGCTGGCAGCCAGCGCATTCATGATGGTCTGGCCCGATCCGCTCAGGTCGGACGTGGCGCGCGAGGCCAGGTTGGCGCCTTCGCGGCTGATGTTGAGCAGGATGATCTTGGCCTGGATGGCGCGCGACAGGTCGACTACCATGAATAGCAGCAGCGCCAGCAGCGGCAGCACGATGGCAAATTCCACGGCGGCGATGCCGCGCGCGGCACGGCTTGCCGGAGGGAGGGAGCGGGGACGCGTCATAGTCCGCCAAAGCTTTCATTACGCATGGTGGCGGCCACTACGTTGGACGATTTGCCGTCCTTGTAGAAGGCGGCCATCATCGGCGTGGCGAATTTCCAGTTGTAGGCGACGGAGATGACGACGATATCGCCGCTGTTGCCGAACATGCCGGTGCTGGTGCCGCTGGTGCCGTTCACCGTGATGACGGGATTGACCTTGTCGTAGATGCCCATCGAACTGGCTTTCATCTTTTGAATGACAGCCTGGTAGCGCTGCTGGTTGCTGCTGGCGGGATCGAGATCGCTGTTGCCCGTCACGGCATAGCGCGCCCCTTCGCGTACCGCATGCTGCATGGTGAGATTGGCGAAATATGCCATGCTCAGTTCGATGATGCCTATCATCAGTAACAAGAAAACCGGTGCGATGATGGCGAATTCGACAAGGGTGGAGCCACATTGCCTGAATCTGTCTTGCGGGGGCCGAAGGGGTGTGGCCTGGTTGAGCATTATGTCTGGTATCCGTATCGAGGCTCGCGCCGGCATTGGTGTGATGGCGGGCCTGTTGCCCATTTGGCGGCCTTCATTGTATCTCGCTTCGAGTGCGCAAGGTTGGCATCAAAGTGTATATAAATCAAGTTTATTGTAATTAATGTAGTCAATCGAGTGCTCTGCACCCCCTGATTAACGTTCCAGAGAGTAATATGCTGAGGCTTAAGAAATTGAAAAATAATTAACCATTGTCTTGGCGGCCCAGCCGATGGTGTTTTTGAAAAGTGAATAAATCAGCATGCTGCAACAGCAACAACTGCAAGAGGAACCAAAGGCCGATACGGCATTGCCAATGGTCGATCATGCAGACTTGATCATGATCTCTGGCATGCGCCTGCTGCTGTCGGTGACAGCGTTGTTAACGCTGATCATCAACCCCGGCAAGCTGGGTGTGCCGAATCAGCTGGCTTGGCTGATCCTGTGTTCGTATGTCCTGCATAGCGCAGTGCTGTTTGTTTTTCTTTATTTCAAGCATCCGGTGCTGCATGGCAAGCTGATATACTGGCTGGACGTGCTGTGGTGCGGCATGATCGTGTTCGCAACCGGTGGCGCCGAAAGCTATTTTTTCCCCTTCTTTTTCTTCGTCATCCTGGCGTCGTCGTTTCAGCGCGGACTCGATGAAGGCGCGCGCATCACGCTCGCCTCCTGTGTCCTGCTGGTGCTGGCATCGGTGGCATCGACCCCTGAGCTGATCATTTCGCACCTGTTGCTGCGCACGACCTTTGTCATGGCGCTCGGCTACATGATTGCGTACTGGGGCGGCCTGGGGCTGTTGCAGAAGCGCCGCCTGGCGTTGTTGCGCGAGGTCAGCCAGCAATCGAATCCCCGCTTTGGCGTCGACCACACGGTGGCGTCGGTCTTGCAGAAAGCGCGTGCCTTTTTTGACGCCAGCAGCTGCATCCTGGTCATGCGCGAGGGCGATGCGGCGCAGTGGCAGTTGCGTACGGCGCTCGAAGAGAGAGGCGGATACGCGGGGCGTGTCAGCCAGCTGAGCGAAGCCGCGGTGGCGCCGCTGATGGTGT
This sequence comes from Janthinobacterium lyxosi, assembly GCF_051380665.1. Lineage (NCBI taxonomy): Bacteria > Pseudomonadati > Pseudomonadota > Betaproteobacteria > Burkholderiales > Oxalobacteraceae > Janthinobacterium > Janthinobacterium lyxosi. The sequence continues at coordinate 54,158 of NZ_JBNYXM010000019.1, read as the reverse complement.
TCGGTGCCAGCCAGAGCGTGCTGTACGCGCCGTCGTTGCGCGCGCGCCTGGGGCTGGCGAGCGTGCTCGTGGGAGTCGAACGCGGCAGTGCGAAGTGGCAGCGGCTCGATGCACATGGGCCGCAGGGCACGGCGCTGGCCGAACTGCTCGATGCGCGCTCCTTCATCAGCGTGCCCCTTCCCTTGCATAAGGGACTGGGCCGCATCTACGTGATCTCCGCGAAGAACCGGCTGACCCGGGCCGACGCCAGGTTCCTGCTGCATATCGTTGCGCAAGTGTTCCCCCTGATTGAAAACATCGCCATTCTCGACAAGCTGGCCTCTGGCGCGGCGTACCGCGAGCGGCAAAAGATTGCGCGCGACTTGCACGATTCGACCATCCAGCCGTATATCGGCCTGCGCCATGGCTTGAGCGCCTTGCGCGCCAAGGTGGCCGCCGACAGCCCCTTGCTGGCCGATCTCGACCAGTTGATCGACATGAGTGGGCAGGTGATTGGCGACCTGCGCCGGATGGCGCAGACGGTGCGCGGCGGCGCGGAGCGGGAACAGGTGACCTTGCTGGTGGCGCTGCGGCGCCAGGCGGAACAGCTGAAGAAGTTTTTTGGCATCACGATCGAGATCGTCTCGGACAGCGCGTTTGATCTCAGTGACCGGCTGGCAGCCGAAGTGTTCCAGATTGTCAATGAAGGCATGAGCAATATCCGCAAGCACACCACCGCCCGCGAAGGCCGCGTGACACTCGCCTGCGATGCACATGCCTTGTCGATCTCGATAGAGAATGCCGGCGAAACGTCTTCCCGCGTCGAGTTCCTGCCTGCCTCCATTGCTGAACGCGCCATGGCGCTGGGCGGCCGGGTGCAGGTCAACCAGGGCGCTGATGGCGCCACCGCCGTGCATATTGAAATTCCCGTCTGACGGCAAGAGCGTCACGGCTGACCCGTTAAAGGCCATCGTATGTCAAATCTACATCCCATCCGCGTCATGCTGGTTGATGATCATAAAACCATGTTGTGGGGACTGGAAAAATTGCTGGAAGAGGCGCAACCTGCGATGCAGGTGGTCGCCAGCGCCAGTACGATAGGCCGCGCGCTGGAGCTTGCCGAGAGCTTGTGCCCCGATATTGTCGTGCTGGACGTCGACCTCGCCGGCGTGTGTTCCGTCGATTTCGTCCCCGCGCTGTTGGCCAATGGCGTCACGCGGGCGGTGATGTTCAGCGGTATGCGCGACCAAGAGGTGCTGGGCCGCGCCGTGCGCAGCGGTGCGCGCGGCGTGATTGGCAAGGAGGCGGCGGCGGACCAGGTGATCGATACCATTGCCAGGGTACATCGGGGCGAATTGTGCCTGGACCAGGCCTTGCTGGGCAGTCTGCTGGGCGCGCTGCTCAAGCCGGCGCCTATGCCGGCGCCGCCCGATCCCGAAATGGCGCGCATTGCCTTGCTGACCGTCAAGGAACGCAAGATTGTCGCCATGATGGTCGACGGCAATGGGGCACTCAACAAGACCATCGCGCAGCGCGCTTTCATTTCCGAGCAAACCTTGCGTAACCACTTGACGTCGATTTACAGCAAGCTGGACGTTGCCAACCGCCTGGAACTGTATGTGTACGCGGTGAAGAACGGGCTTGCGGCGCCCCAGGAATACTGATGCCAGTACAAATGTACTGATGCCATATAGGAAAAAAGGCTCTTTTGTACCGGCAACAAAATGACTTTTGTCTGATTGGTATCAATGTGCCTTCCCATACAATACCGTCATCAGCAATCGGTGATTGTCGCTGAGTTAGCCAGACTGAAAATGCGAACGGTGACAGGAGCTGGAAATGTGCTTGAACGATGGTGGGACGGGTGAGCTTGCGTATTTCTTGCACGATCAAAGTGGTAACTCATTTTTCGAACATGCTTTGCTGTTGTCGCTGATGGCCGTGGTGTTCCTGCTTGCGTTGCTGGCCATATGCAAGGGGTCATAAGTGAGCAATTTACTGCTTGCATCAGCAGTCCCACATGACGTTGTTAACACTCACTCTGAATGGATTAATCATGAATTTCATCAAAAATTTTATCGCTGAAGAAGATGGCGTGACCGCAATCGAATACGGCCTGATCGCCGCGCTGATCGCGGTTGCAATCGTTGGCGTCGTGAAAACCGTGGGCACCGATCTGGGTGCTGTATTTACCAGTGTATCGAAGAATTTGACAGGCAAGTAATCGCCACGCGTGCAATGGCGACGCACCCCCTTCCGGGTGCGCGCCGATGGTGGCCCGGATCAGCTTGTATGGCGCCGGGCCATTGTTGTTTGTGCCTCAGTCATCGTGCTTCCCGTACCGAATAACCCATGTATACCGATCTTTTCCTGACCTGGTCGCCGGCAGTCCTGCTGGCCGGCTTGCTGCTGCTGGCCGTGTACCACGACGTGCGCAGCCGCCGCATTCCGAATCGCCTGGTGTTTTCAGGCGCGCTGGCCGGACTGTTGCTCAACGCAGTGTTGCCGGCCGGTGCAGGCCTGTTGACGGCCACGCCCGGTGCGATCGGCTTCTGGCCGGCCCTGGGCGGCCTGGCTCTGGGCCTGGCGTTGTTGCTGCCGATGTATATGCTCAAGGCACTGGGTGCCGGCGACGTGAAATTGATGGCGATGGTGGGGGCCTTTGTCGGCCCGCAGAGCGTCTTCTTTTGCCTGCTGGCCAGCCTGCTCGCGGGCGGCGTTCTGGCACTGGCCGTGGCCGCTTTTCACGGCACCTTGCGCCAGGTCGGCAGCAATAGCTATCACATGGCCTTGAACAGCTTCATGCGGGCCATCGCGGCGCAGCGGCCCGATATCGACGCGCCAGTGGTGCCGAGCGGTCAGTTGCCCTATGCCATCGCCATCGCCAGCGGTACTTCGCTCTACCTGCTGCTGGCCGCCAGTGGCCAGCTGGGAATGTTCGCATGATCGCTGGCGTCTTCTGTACCTGTGCCCATGCCTGCTGATCTGCTTGCCGCGCCAGCGTCCCAGCGTGCCCCGCGCACCGTCGAAGAGACGGGCTTGCCCTTTTTCTTCCTGGTCGAACTGCTGGTCAAGGTGCTGTTCCAGCGGGGCCAGCTGCACCTGCCTGAGCTGGCCAGCTACGTCAAGCTGGGCCTGGGCGTGATCGACCCCGTGATGGTCTTCATGCGGCAGGAAAAAATGTGCGAGGTCATGCGCCGCGGCGCCAGCGGCACGGATGCCGACATCCATTACCAGTTGACGGACAGCGGCCGCCAGCGCGCCCTCGAATGCCTGGCGCGCAATGCCTACGCGGGCCCATGCCCCGTGCCGCTGGCTGCCTACAATGCGCAGGTGTCGGCGCAGAGCGTGGCCAACATGCATGTCACGCGCCCGCAGGTACAGGCCAGCTTCGACGGCGTGGTAGTCAATCCTGCCGTGCTCGACCAGCTGGGCGCGGCCATGAATTCCGGGCGCGCCATTTTCATTTACGGCGCAGCCGGCAGCGGCAAGACGTATCTTGCCGAACGCTTGCAAGACTTGTTGCAAGGGGCCATTGCCCTGCCTTACGCCATCATGGTCGATGGCGAAGTCGTGCCCTTTTATGACCCGGTGCTGCATCTGCCGGCGGCGCAGCAGCAGGAAGCGCCGGCCGGCATCGAGCGCGCCGTGCAACTCGACGCGCGCTGGGTACGCGGCGTGCGCCGTCCGGCCGTGCTCACCGGCGGCGAGCTGACCCTGGAAATGCTGGACCTGCGCTTCGACAGCGTGACGCGTTTGTACCGCGCGCCGCCGCACCTGAAGGCCAATAACGGCATTTTCATCATCGACGACCTGGGGCGCCAGCGTTGTTCGCCGCTGGAGCTGATGAACCGCTGGATCGTGCCGATGGACCGCGCCATCGATTACCTGTCGCTGCACAACGGCCACACCTTCCAGGTGCCGTTCGACGTGGTGGTGGTGTTTTCCTCGAATTTCCTGCCCGAGCGCCTGTCGGATGCGGCCTTCCTGCGCCGCCTGGGCTACAAGATCGAAGTGCCGGCGCTCAGCGCAGCGCATTACGAAACCGTGTTTCGCCAGACTTGCTTCATCTACGGTGTGGAGTTCGACGCGGCCGCCTTTGCCTTCCTGCTGCAGCGCCATGCGCGCGACGCGACGCCCTTGCTGGCCTGTTATCCGCGCGACCTGCTGCGCCAGGTACGCGACCTGGCCCGCTACGAGGGCACGGCGGCGCAACTGAATGAGCAGGTGCTGGACTGGGCCTGGAATAATTATTTTGCCGGCGCAAATCAGCGCCAGGGCGCGGACGACATGGCCGTGCAAGAGCGGCGTGAACCGAAATCAAGCTGAAGTCAGAGGAAAAACGATGCGAAATACCCGTGCTTTACTCATGTTGCTGCTGGCCCTGGTGCTGGCCGGTGCCGCCGTGCTGACGGCGGCGATCTGGATGGGCGGCCAGAGTACGCCGTCGAGCCAGAAGATCGTCGTGGCCCTGGTCGATATCGGCGTGGGCACGAAGATCAGTCCGCTCATGCTGCGCAGCATGGACTGGCCCGCCGGCGCGCAGCCGCCCGGCGCCTTTGCCGACAGCAAGGCGCTCGACGGGCGCATCACGCGCACAGCCGTCAGCCTGGGCGAACCTGTGCTGGAAAGCAAGCTAGCGCCGCCGGGCACGAGTGGTGGCCTGTCGTCCATCGTGGCAGACGGCAAGCGCGCCATGACCGTGCGCGTCAACGATGTGGTGGGGGTGGCGGGCTTTGCCTTGCCTGGCAACTTTGTCGACATCCTCGTCAATACCCAGGATGACCGCGCCAAGGCCAGCGGTGGCGCCGAACTGGCCATTTCCAAGATCGTGCTCGAACGCATCCTGGTGCTGGCCGTGGCGCAGGAATCGAACCGCGACGACAACAAGCCCAAGGTGGTCAATGCCGTGACCCTGGAATTGACGCCGGACCAGGTGGAAAAGCTCGACCTGGCGCGCAGCGTAGGCACCTTGTCGCTGGTGCTGCGCAACCAGATCGATCCGGCACCCGTCAACACGGGCGGCGCCACCAAGGAATCGCTGCTGGGACTCAAGCCGCTGGAGCCGGTCGCCGCACCGCGCGCGGCTGCGCCGGCGCGGCAGGCGCCGCGTGCTCCCGCACCACCGGCCGAGAGCGTCAAAGTGATCACGGGCATGGATACCCGTGTCCAGCAATTTTAAAAATATCAGAACCAGGGATAGTTGATGACCTCATTTCGTACCCGTATCGCCAGGCCGCGCTTCACCTTGAGACTGGCCCTGGCCCTGAGTGGCTTGACGGTGAGCATGCTGTGGCAGCCCGGCGCCAGCGCCGCGCCCGCCTTACGCAAGGCAGAGACCGTCAGCAAGGCAGCCGAGGCGGCAGCCCCCCTGTCGCTGGGGGCCGATATCGCCCGGCTGGGTCCACCGATCCGTTTGTCCGTTGGCAAGTCGACCTTGCGCAGCCTGACGCGGGCCGTCTCGCAGATCGCCGTCAATGATCCGAAGGTGGCGGGCGCCAGGCTGCTGGGCAGTTCCAGCGAGCTGTATATCTGGGGCCTGGCACCGGGGAGCACCAATCTGATTCTGTGGGACAAGGATCACCGTCCCGTGATCGTCGATATCGAAGTCGGTGTCGATGCCGACGGCTTGCAGGCGCAGCTGGCGCTTGTGTTTCCCCGTGAAACAGATCTCAAGGCCAGCTCGGCCGGCGGCGCGATCGTGCTGACGGGCATGGTCTCGGATGCCGTCAAGGCCAGCCAGATCATGGCCATGGCCACGGCGTTCGCACAGCGGGGCGCCGGCGAAGGGGCGGCGCCGGTTGCCGCTGCGGGCGTGGCGCCAGTGGCCAGTCCAGCCGGTGCCGGTGCCGGCGCGGGCGCTGCGGGTGTGAGCGTGATCAACATGCTGACCATCGCCGCACCGCAGCAGGTGATGCTGGAAGTAAAGATCGCGGAGGTCTCGAAAACCCTCGTCGACCAGCTGGGCGCCAGCATCGGCGCGCGCGCCAGCAGCGGCAACTGGACCTACAGTTTCCTGTCGAACTTGTTGAGTGGCAATCCCAGCATGATCGATGGTTTTAATGGTAAAAACGGCAATTTCCTCACGCTCGATGCGCAAAAGCGCGACGGCCTCGTGAAAGTGCTGGCCGAACCGAACATCATGGCCATCAGCGGCCAGGAGGCCAGCTTTCTGGCCGGCGGCAAGATCTACATTCCCGTCTCGCAAGACAGCGCCACCAACAAGATCACGCTGGAAGAAAAGGAATTCGGTATCGCCGTCAAGTTCACGCCCACCGTGCTCGATGGCGGGCGCATCAACCTGAAGGTGGCGCCGGAAGTGTCGGAACTCAACAAGGACGGCATCGGCATCAGCACGGGCGGCACCGCCGGCAGCGCCATCCTGCCGGCGTTTACCACGCGGCGCGCCACCACCACCGTGCAATTGTTCGACGGACAAAGCTTTGCCATCGGCGGCTTGATCAAGAACAACGTGACCACGAATATCAAGGCGCTGCCGATGCTGGGCGAGATTCCCGTGCTGGGCGCCCTGTTCCGCAGCAGCGATTTCCAGACTGACCGCACCGAACTGGTGTTCATCATCACACCGCACCTGGTCAAGCCGCTGGCTGGCGACTACGTGCTGCCGACGGATGCCTATGTGGCGCCTAGCCGCGCGCAGTTTTTCCTGCAAGGAAAAATGGAAGGCAATGCCAGGCAGCCGCAGCCGCAACCTGCCGCCGACAAACAACCGGGCGCCGCAGCGGCGACCGGATTCGACATTCAATAGGAGAGTGAGCATGCAGCGTCCTTCATTCCTTTCTCTGCTGTGCGTGCTGCTGGCGTCGTTTTCCGTCAGCGGCTGCGCCACCACGCCGCACTTCGACCGCAACTTTGGCCGCAGCGTCGATTTGCTGCGCGCCCAGCAAGTGATCAACCCGCAGGCCGGCCTGAACCGCGACCCGGTGACTGGTCTCGATGGCAAGTCGGCAGTGGCGGGCTACAACGCGTACCAGAAGTCGTTCAGCGCGCCGGTGCCGCAATCGGGCGGCATGACGATCAGCCTCGGACGCCAATGAACATGTCACCGTTACCACAGAACAGGCAAGGCATATCGTGAAAATCGCCATCATATCCCGGGATGAAAAAGCATTGGCCGAGCTGGGCCGCCTGGTCGGCAACCGCAATCCGGCGGACGACGTCGATGCCCGCAGCGGACCGCTGGAGCAACTATATTCGGCGCAAGAACTGCCCGATGTGCTGATGTTCGACCGGCCCGGCAACGATGGCGCCGACCTGGCCGCCATCGAGCGCCTGAGCAATCAGTTTCCGCGCCTGGCCGTCATCTTGCTGTGCCCGCAGCATTCGCCCGACTTCCTGCTGCAAGCCATGCGTGCCGGCGTGCGCGAAGTATTGCCATCGCCGGCCGCAGCCGCCAGCGTCTACCCGGCGCTCGAGCGCATCGAGGAAAAACTCGAGCGGCGCGACAATGGCAATGGCAAGGTGCTGGCCTTCATTTCCTGCAAGGGCGGCAGCGGCGCCACCTTCATCGCCACCAACCTCGGCTATGCCCTGGCAGCCAGCGGCCACAAGCGTGTTGCGCTGCTGGACCTGAACCTGCACTTCGGCGATGCTTCGCTGTTTGTTTCCGAGAGCAAGCCGCTGGCCACCCTGGCCGATGTGACGCGCGACATCCACCGCCTGGACCCGTCGTTCCTCGCCTCGAGCATGCTCAATGTATTGCCCAATTTCAGCGTCCTGGCGGCACCGGAAGACCCGGCCCACGCCAGCGAAGTGCTGCCCGAACATATCGACGCCATCATCAAGCTGGCGCGGCGCCAGTATGATTTCGTGGTGCTCGACGTGGGGCGCAACCTCGATGCGGTCAGCGTGCGCGCGCTCGACCACGCGGACCTGATTTTCCCCATCCTGCAAACGACCTTGCCGTACATCCGCGATGGCAAGCGCCTGCTGGGCATGTTCCGCTCGCTGGAATACGACAAGGACAAGGTGCGCCTGATCGTCAACCGGCACGACAAGGGCGGCGAAATCCGCTTGCAGGACCTGGAGGCGGCGTATGGCACCACGATCGACCGCACGGTGCCGAATCATTATGCGTCGGCCGCCGCATCGGTCAACCAGGGCATGCCGATCTTGCAGCTGGATAAGAACAGTCCCATCACGCGCTCGCTGCAGGAGTTTGCCGCCAGTCTGACGGGCGTCAGCGTCGAAGCCGTGCCGCAGGGCTGGCTCAGCCGCGTGCTGCGGCGCGCCTAACACCACTCGAACAGGAATTCTTTTATGGCAACTTCTCCCGCCTCCAGTCTGTCGATCCGCGAGCGTCTCGGCAATGGCAAGATCGCTACCCTGACGCCGCAGCGCGCACCATCCATCGACAACCGCAGCTACCGCGAGCTGAAACAGCGCATCCACTCGCTGCTGCTCGAGCGCGTCGACCTGGAAAGCATGCAGCGGCTGACGCAGGAACAGATCCGCGACGAGTTGCGCAGCCTGGTCGAGCGCCTGCTCGACGAAGAAGCTGTGGTCATCAACGATGTCGAGCGCAAGAACCTGACGCGCGACATCCGCAACGAGATGCTCGGTTTTGGCCCACTGGAAACCTTGTTGTCGGACCCGACCGTGTCGGATATCCTCGTCAATGGCCACAAGCAAGTGTATGTCGAGCGGCGCGGCAAGCTGGAATTGACCGATGTCGTGTTCAATGACGATGCCCATCTGATGAAGATCATCGACAAGATCGTCTCGCGCGTGGGTCGCCGCATCGACGAATCGAGCCCCATGGTCGATGCGCGCCTGCCCGACGGTTCGCGCGTCAACGCCATCATCCCGCCGCTGGCCATCGACGGACCCGTGATGTCGATCCGCCGTTTTTCCGTCGATCCCCTGCGCTTGGCCGACCTGGTCGCCTACACCAGCATGACGGCCGAGATGGCCGAGGTGCTGCAGGGCCTGGGCAAGGCGAAGATGAATATTCTCATTTCCGGCGGCACGGGCAGCGGCAAGACCACCATGCTGAACGTGATTTCCGGCTTTATCGGCCATACCGAACGCATCGTCACGGTGGAAGACGCGGCCGAGCTGCAATTGCAGCAACCGCACGTGGTGCGCCTGGAAACGCGCCCGCCGAATATCGAAGGCAAAGGGGAAGTGTCGCAGCGCGCGCTGGTGCGCAATGCCTTGCGGATGCGTCCCGATCGCATCATCCTGGGCGAGGTGCGCGGCGCCGAAGCGCTCGACATGCTGGGCGCGATGAACACGGGCCATGAAGGCTCGATGGCCACCATCCACGCCAACACCCCGCGCGACGCCATTACGCGACTGGAAAACATGATCAGCATGGCGGCCGCCAACCTGCCCAGCAAGGCCATCCGCCAGCAGATCAGCTCGGCTATATCGGTGGTGGTGCAAGTATCGCGCCTGATCGACGGCAAGCGCAAGGTCACGTCGATCCAGGAAATCACGGGCATGGAGGGCGATGTCATCACGATGCAGGAAATCTTCAGCTTCAAGCAGACGGGGGTGGGGGAGAGCGGGGCAGTGGTCGGGTATTTCTCGGCCAGCGGCATCCGTCCCCATTTCCTGGAACGCCTGAAGAGTTTTGGCATCGGCATTTCCAGCGCGGTCTTCGAACCGACCGGCACCGGGCGCTGACGCGGCATGGGCTATCTCTCGTATCTGGTGTATCTGTTGATCTTCCTGGCGGTCATGCTGCTGGTGGGCGCCGTTTACTTCAACCTGCAGTCGCGCGGCGCCGGTGCCGGGCGCGTGGCGCGCCGCTTGCGGGCGATGAATACGGCCAGCGATGACGCGCAGAAAACCGTGTCGATCACCAAGAACCGGCAGCTCAGCTCGCATGCGGGCGTACAAGGCTTGCTGGAGGCGCTGCCTGGCGTGCAATGGCTGGACCGCTTGCTGTTGCAGTCGGGTAAAAACTGGAATGTGGGCAAGCTGCTCGGCTATTGCTTGCTGAGCTTGCTATTCGGGCTGCTGCTGGGCAGCCTCAGCCCCTTGCCCTGGTATCTGCGGCTGCTGCTGAGCCTTGCCTGCGCGGCGCTGCCGTTCCTGCTCGTCATCCGCGCCAAGGCCAGCCGGCTGGTACGCATCGAGCAGAAGTTGCCCGACGCCCTGGACATGATGAGCCGCGCCATGCGCGCCGGCCACGCTTTTCCCACGGCCCTGAAAATGATCGGCGATGAAATGACGGGCCCCCTGGCCGATGAATTCCGCGCCGTGTTTGATGAAGTCAATTTCGGCGTGGCGATGTCCGATGCCCTGTCGGGCCTGGCGACGCGCGTGCCCAGCACGGACCTGCGCTATTTCGTCATCGCCGTGCTGATCCAGCGTGAAACGGGCGGCAACCTGACGGAGTTGCTGAACAGTATCAGCGCCATCATCCGTGACCGTCTTAAATTGATGGGGCAAGTGCGCGTGCTGTCGGCCGAAGGGCGCATGTCCGCCTGGATACTCGGTTCGCTGCCCTTCGCCGCCGCGCTGATGATGCAGGTGTCAAACCCCGAGTTCCTCTCCGTGCTGTATCTCGATAGCGGCGGCCGCAAGATGGTGGCGATGGCCTTGGGCATGCTGGTGATTGGCATCTTTTTCATCCGCAAGATTGTCCGGATTCGCGTGTGAGGCCATGAAATGATGCAATTGACTATACGAAGGGTGGCACGATGAGCGGCTTGCAGATTGGCCTGTTGGTGGTGCTGTTTCTGATCGTGTTCGGCATCGTCCTGGTGCTGGCGCGGTTGTTTGCGGGCAACGCGGTGCAAGTGCGCCTCGATACCCTGGACGTCCAGAAAATAGATACCGGCAAGGTCGGCCGGATGAACCAGCGCTGGTTGGGCCACCTGATCAGCCTGACCCGTCCTCTGGCCAAGTTATCCTTGCCTGAAGAGGGCTGGGAAGTATCGCCCATCCGTATCCGCTTTATTAATGCCGGCTGGCGCAAGAGCACCGCGCCGGCGCTGTTTTACGCGGCCAAGACGGGGCTGGCGCTGCTGTTTCCCTTGCTGGCCTATCTGCTGCTGCGGCACGGCGAGCACAACCTGTTCCTGTGGCTGGTGCTGGCCGCGGCCCTGGGCTATTACTTGCCCGACTTCTGGCTCAAGCATTGCCTGAAAGAGCGGCAGCGCGAAATCTTCGAAACCTTTCCCGATGCGCTGGACTTGATGACCGTCTGCGTCGAAGCGGGCCTGGCGATGGATGCGGCGCTGGCCCGCGTGGCACAGGAAATTGGCCTGAAAAGCATGATCCTGGCCGAGGAATTGCAATTGGTGACCCTGGAACTGCGCGCCGGCAGCGCCAAGGACAAGGCCTTGCGCAACCTGGCCCTGCGCACGGGCGTGGAAGATGTCGATGCGCTGGTGACCCTGCTGATACAGGCGGAGCGTTTCGGTACCAGCATCGCCGCTTCCTTGCGCGTGCAGTCGGACGAGTTGCGCACCAAACGGCGCCAGCGTGCCGAAGAAACGGCGGCGAAGATTGCGCTCAAGTTGCTGTTTCCTCTGATTTTTTTTATTTTCCCGTCCTTGCTAGTGGTGCTCATGGGGCCTGCCCTGCTGCAGATCCGCCGCGCCCTGCTGCCGGCGATGGGAGGGGTATGACGCTGCGCTGGTTCAGGTTGCCTGTCTGGTGGCTGCTGGCGTGCCTGCTGCAGGGCTGTACGGCCACGCACGTTACGCCGCAGTGGCAGGTTCAGGGCGTGCAGCGCATCAGCCATTCCGCAGGCCAGAATGCCGCCACGTATTTTGAACTGGGCAAGTTTTACCAGGCACGGGGCCAGCTGGTGCTTGCCGCCGAAGCCTTTGCCGCCTCGATCGCCCTTGACCCGCAGCAACTGGCAGCGCGCAATGCGCTGGCCGTGCTCGACGCGCGCCAGGGCCGGCTTGAACAGGCTGCCACGGCGCTGCTGGTGCTGGTGCGCGACTACCCCGAGGCTGCCCAGCCCCTGAATAATCTCGGCTATGTGTATTACCTGCAAGGGGAGCTGGCGCAAGCGTCCAGCATGCTCGAGCAGGCCATGGCGCGCGCTGGCGGCACGGCACTGGCGCGCAATAACTTGCAACTGGTGCAGGCGGCGCAACTGGCGTTGGTGCCGGCCGCGCCAGCCGTGGCTGTCGCGCCGGAGGCGCTGGCCGAGATCGAAATCATCAATGGCAATGGCATACGCGGCATGGCGGCGCAGGTGCGCGTGCGCGTGCAAGCGCGGGGCATGGCGGTCAGCCGGCTGCGCAACCAGCCCGGCTTTCGCCAGGAACGCAGCCAGATCCTGTACGCGCCCGGCCACGCACGCCAGGCCGATGCCTTGCGGCAAGCACTGGCGCAGCGGGGGGAGGCCATGCAACTGGTGGCCGTCGCCGGCCTGGGGCGCAGCGCCGGCATCCGCCTGATCCTGGGGCGCGACCAGGCTTGAACAAGATAGCACTAACACATGATCAGCAGCAAAATAACAGGGAGAAGTATATGTCTGGATTGATGAGTAGCGGTTTGCCGGCGCGCTGGGCGCTGTGTCTGGCTGCCGGCACGGCAGTGACGTTGCTGGCCGGCTGTGGTGGGGGCGGTTCCGCCAGCAGCGATTGCAGCACCTTGGACCCGAGCCGCAATCCGAACCTGCCCGGCTGCGTGGTGCCGCCCGTCACGCCGGTGGTTCCCGTGGCACCGGTGCCGGTGACCCTGGCGCTGAGCCTGAAAGACGGGGCCGGCAAGGCGACCACCTCGGTCAGCCCGGGCAACAGCGCCACCGTGCAAGCCGTCGTGAAGGATGGCAAGGGTGCGGTGCTGCCGGGCGTGTTGCTGACCTTGAACAGCAGCGACAAGAGCGCCAGCTTCACCCCGGGTGCGGCCAGCGCCCTGACGGACGCGAACGGCGTGGCCAGCATCGTCATCGCGGCCGGCAGCCAGAGCGGCGCTTTTGCGCTGACGGCCAGCGCCACGGTGAATGGCAGCGTGGTGACGTCGAATATCAATTACACGGTGGTCTACCCGACCCTGACCCTGGGCGGCGTGGGCGTCATGCCGGCGACCCTGTCGGCGGGCGGCACGGCCGGCCTGAGCGTGACGGTGATGAATGGCGCGGCCGTGTATGCGCCGGTACAGTCGGTTGTCTTCAGCTCGCCTTGCGCCAGCGCCGGTAAGGCGGTCATCAGCAGCCCCGTGAATACGGTCAATGGCGTGGCCAGTACCTCGTACATCGACAAGGGCTGCGGCGCGCCGGACGTGATCACGGCCAGCACCGTCTTCAATGCCACCACCTTGAGCCAGACGGGCACCCTGACGGTGCAGACGGCCAGTGCCGGCCAGATCGGCTTTGTCTCGGCGCTGCCGCAAAACATCGCCCTGAAAGGCACGGGCGGTGCGGGCCGGCAAGAGTCGTCCGTCGTCACCTTCAAGGTACTCGACAGGAATGGCAATCCCGTCAGCGGCAAAGCGGTCAATTTCTCGCTCAACACCACGGCAGGCGGCCTGAGTCTCAATCCGGCGCAATCGACCAGCGGCGCCGATGGCAGCGTCAGCACCACGGTGGCTTCCGGCACCATGAGTACGCCGATCCGCGTCACGGCCACGTTGCAAGGCACCAGCCTGTCGACGGTCTCGGACCAGCTGGTGGTGTCCACCGGCATATCCGAGCAGGACGGCTTTACCTTGAGCACGTCCATGTTCAATACGGAAGGCGGCGATTTTGCCGGCTGCGCCGCACCGACGGGCGCCACCATCACGGTGCGCCTGGGCGACCATTTCCGCAATCCCGTACCCGACGGCACGGCCGTCAGCTTCACGGCCGAAGGCGGCACCGTCGATGCATCCTGCCTGACGGGCCTGGCCAACACCACCTTGACGGACGGTACGGTGATCACGCAGAAGGGCGTGCCGGGTTCGTGCAGCGTGCATTTCTGCCCCGGCAATCCCCGTCCGCTTGACGGCCGCGTGACCATCCTGGCCGTTGCCTTGGGCGAGGAGAGCTTTGTCGATGCGAATGGCAACAATTTGTATGATGCCGGCGAAAGCTATGTCGACCTGGGCGAACCGTTTCGCAATGACCGCGCCATTGTTGGCAGCAATGCCAATTTCAAGGATGACGCCTACAGCACGGGCAATGCCGTGCTTGTCAGTCCCGAAAAGCCAACTGATTCGAATGGCAACGGCATCTGGGACCAGGCCGGTGATGGACAATACAATGGCATCCGACGCGCGGCCTCCAGCGCCAATACGACGGTCGCCAACACCGTGCATATACGCCAGGCACTGGTGCAGGTGCTGTCCGGCAGCACGGCGCGCATCACGCCACTGGGCGCTGCCTCTGTTGATCTGGACAAGTGTGTCGATGGCAGCGTGTTCGAGAACCGGGTACGGACCTTCCCGCTCGCCATCCGCGACAGCAATGACACCGTGTTTGCCATGAATCGTGCCGCCGTTACGGGGCAGGTGATGGATTTGCCCGGCAATCCGCTGCCGGCCGGCACGACGATCAGCTTCTCGGCGAGCAATGGCAGCATCGTCAGCGGCACCAGCTTTGTCGTGCCGAGCATGGACAGCGCCAGTTCCGCGAACTGGATCTATCCCGTGCAGATGATCAGCGACGTGACCCAGATCGGCACCGCGTGCCAGCCGAACAGCGTGCGCAACGGCCTGTTGACGGTGACGGTACGCACGCCGAATGGCATCCTGACGTCGGCGACGTATGGTGTCAGCGACTGATCGCTATACCTGCGGGCAATAAAAAAGCTGCCGGAGTTTCCTCCGGCAGCTTTTTTTACATCAGCCCGCGTCTGGCAATCAGGCGAAAGGCGTCAAGAGGGTGATCATCTGGCCAAAGATCTTCGGGCTGGCGGCGATGACATCGCCCTTGTACAGGTAGTCCGATTCGCCGGAAAATTCACCGACGATGCCGCCCGATTCCGTGATCATCAGGGCGCCGGCAGCGATATCCCAAGGCTTCAAGCCTTTTTCGTAGAAGCCGTCCAGGCGGCCGCAAGCGACGTAGGCCAGGTCCAGCGCGGCCGAGCCGGCGCGGCGTACGCCCTGGCTGCGTTCGCCCATGATCGCGTACATTTTCAGGTATTCGTCCAGCGCGCGGGCGCTGCCGGCCACGTAGCCGGTGCCCAGCAGGGCGTTCGAGATGCGGTCCAGCTTGGTGACGCGGATGCGTTTTTCGTTCAGGTAGGCGCCGGCGCCCTTGGTGGCCGTGAACAGGTCGTTGCGGACCGGGTCGTAGATGACGGCTTGCGTGACGACGCCGCGATGCGCGAGGGCGATCGAGATGCAGTATTGCGGGAAGCCGTGGATAAAGTTGGTGGTGCCATCGATCGGGTCGATGATCCATTGATATTCATTCTCGTCGTGCGAGTTGGCGGAAGCTCCCGATTCCTCAGCCAGGAACGCGTGGTCCGGGTAGGCTTTGGACAGCACCTCGATGATGGCTTGTTCGGCCGCCTGGTCGACGTCGGTGACGAAATCGTTATGTTGTTTTTCCGTGACGACGACGCGGTCGAGGTCAAAAGAGGCGCGATTGATGACGGCGGCGCCGCGGCGGGCGGCTTTGATCGCCGTGTTGAGCATTGGGTGCATGTGAGCTTCCGTTAAAAGCACGCGACCGCCCATGGCCGCCTTGCGGCGCCGGTACGATAGAGTGCAAGAATGAATTAAAGAGCGGAGCGGTGCCGAAGTGGTTAAAATCCCGGCCTGGAGTCAGCGTTTTGTGACTCCGTTTCCCGAAATTTCCTGTATCGATACCGCGCAATAGCGCTATTTTAAATGAATCTGCCCGAAATCAACACGTCTCTTTTCAAACGCCTGCGATTTATTCTTGTCGAAACTAGTCGTCCTGGCAACATTGGCGGCGTCGCGCGCGCCATGAAAACGATGGGTTTTTCCGATCTGGTGCTGGTCAATCCCCGCTTTCCCGATGCCTTGACGGACGCGGAAGCGGTGGCCTTCGCCAGCGGCGCGCAGGATATTTTGTCGGGCGCGCGCATCGTCGGCTCGATCGCCGAGGCGCTCGAAGGCTGCAATTACGCGGCCGCCGTCTCGGCCAGATTGCGCGAATTCTCGCCGCCCGTCACCGCGCCGCGCGCCATCGCCAGCCAGCTGGCCGCCAGCGAAGACTTGCACGCGGCCGTCATCTTTGGCAACGAGCGCTTCGGCTTGCCCAACGAAATCGTCGAGCAATGCAATGTACTGATCAACATTCCCGCCAATCCCGCGTATTCCTCGCTGAACCTGTCGCAGGCGGCGCAGGTCGTCGCTTATGAATGCCGCGTGGCGGCCCTCGGCGATGGGCAGCTCGCCAGTCCCGTCGGTTTCCATGGCGACGCGGCCAGCCTGGCGCAGGTCGACGGCATGTACGATCACTTGCAGCAGGCGCTGGTGGCCATCGATTTCCTTGACGCCGACAACCCGAAAAAGCTCATGCCCCGTTTGAAGCGCCTGTTTTCGCGCACGGGGCTGGAGACGGAAGAGGTCAACATCCTGCGCGGCATCGCGCGACATATCCTGGCGATGGCGAAAAAAGGCCCATGATCGAGACCCGGCTGCTGCGCCAGTTCATCGCCGTCGCCGAGGAACTCAATTTCCGCCGCGCGGCCGAACGGCTGCACATGGCGCAGCCGCCGTTGTCGCAGGCGATTCTGCGGCTGGAAGAGGCGCTGGGCTACCCCGTATTCGAGCGCACCAACCGCAAGGTCAGCCTGACCCCGGCCGGCAGCACTTTTCTGGCCACGGCGCGCCAGGTGCTGGCCAGCCTGGAAGAGGGCGTGGCGACCACGCGCCGCGTGGCGCAGGGCATCGAGGGGCATTTGCGCCTCAGTTTCATCCACATCACGCCGTATGCCCATGTATTGCAAGCCTTGCGCGCATTCCGCGCCGTCTCGCCGGCCGTGCAATTTACCTTGCGCGAAGCGTCGACGCAGCAGCAAGTCGAGTGGCTGGAGCAGGGCGAGGTGGATATCTCCCTGTTGCGCGCGCCGGGGCACAGCACGCCAGGCTTGCGCTTCGAGCGCCTGTCGGGAGAAGACATCCTGGTGGCACTGCCGTCCGGCCACCGTTGCGCGGGGCAGGAAAGCGTGGATCTGGCGGACCTGGCCTTTGATGATTTCGTCGCCTCGCCGCGCGCGTTGGGCCAGGGTTTTCATGACCAGCTGGCCAGCCTGTGCCTGCACGCGGGCTTCGTGCCGCATGTGGTGCAGCAGGCGCGCCGATTGCAAACGGTGCTGGGACTGGTGGCGGCCGGTTTTGGCGTGGCCTTGCTGCCGGCCAACCTGGCCGCCTGCGCGCCAGCGGGCGTCGTCATGCTCGCGCTGCACAGCGATGCGCCCGCGCCGCTGCGCCAGCTCGACCTGTACATGGCGTGGGATCCGCAGCGCACGTCCCCCGTGCGCGAGCGGCTGCTGGCGCAATTGCGGCTGTCTGCCCCACATTGAGACTTATAAAGTCTCATTTCAATATAAATAAGATATTTTACAGATGACGAGCCAGGGGCCAGCATGGCGTTTTGATTGTCGGGAATGCCATGTCCAACGTTTCGTCGCGCAGCCGCGCGCTGCCCCCTTCCATTTATTGGCTGTCGTTGTGCAGCTTTGCCTTCGGCCTGTGCGAATTCATCGCCGCCGGCCTGTTGTCCCCCATGGCGCGCGACTTGCACGCCAGCGTGGCCGCCGCCGGTGGCGCCATCGCCGCGTATGCGCTGGGAGCGGCCATCGGCGCGCCCGTGCTGACGGCCATGCTGGCGCGCCAGCCTACGCGCCAGGTTCTGGTGGCGACGATGGCCGCGCTGGCGGCCGGCAGCGTGGCCATGGCGACCGCGCCGGCGCTGGGCGCGCTGCTGGGTGTGCGCTTTGCCGTCGGCCTCGCGCATGGCGTGTTCATGGCTGTGGCGTCACATGCGGCCACCAGCCTGGTCGATCCTTCCCGCGCGGGCCGCGCCCTGTCCATCGTCTGGCTGGGCCTGACCCTGGCGCTGGCCGGCGGCGTGCCGCTGGGGACCTGGCTGGGCGCCGTCTCGTCGTGGCGCTGGGTGTTTGCCGCCATCGGCGTGCTGGCCCTGTGCGGCGGCGCCGGCTTGCGCTTCGCCATGCCGGCCGCGCGCCAGGAAGCCGCCGCCGCATCGGCCCTGGCCAGCCTGCGCGCCATCTTGCAAGCGCCCCTGCTGCTGGCGGCCGGCGTGGCGGCGCTGGTCAGCGTGGCCACCTTCAGTTTTTTTACGTACATCTCTCCCTTCCTGCTGCAGCTGGGTGGAATCGACGAGGGCTGGCTGGGCGCCGCCATGCTGTGCTTTGGCGTGTGCGCCATCGGCGGCAACCTGCTGGGCGGCTGGTGCGCGGATCGCCCTTCCGCGGTGCGTGCCACCGTGCTGGCCCTGGCGGCGCTGGCGCTCAATCTGCTGGCCTTTTATCTGCTGCGCGCCCAGCCCCTGGCCATGTTGGCCCTGTGCGGCATTTTGGGCTTGCTGTTCTTTGCCCTCGTGACCCTGTCGACCATGCGTTTGCTACGCCTGGCGCAGCGGCATTGTCCGGGCAGCGACGCGGTGGCAGCGGGGCTGAATATCGCCGCCTTCAATGCGGGGACGGCCGCCGGCGGTGCGCTGGGCGCCACCTTGATCGTCGCCTTCGGCTTGCCCAGTATCGCCATCGGCGGCGCGGTGGCGGCGCTGCTGGCCATGCTGCTGCTATGGTTTTCGTCGAAAAAATAGACGCGGCGCTCTAGGTTTTGCGTTCAAACGCCCACTGCCTTTGGCGTACACTGGCCTGCAAAAGGCCGTACAAAACAAGGGGAGACATGGGAATGCGACGCAGATCGTTTCTGAAACTGGGCGTGCTCGGCGCCTGTGCGCTGGCCGCCGGCGGCGCCGCCTACCGCGCGCTGCGGGGGCCGGCGGCGCCTAGCCGCTTCGCGCTCGATGGCGAGGCGCGCGCGGCGCTGGCGGCCATCGTGCCGGCCATGCTGGGCGTGGCCTTGCCGCACGGGGGCGATGCGCGCAGCAAGGCCCTCGATGGCGCCATCGCCGGCGTGGACACGGCCATCCGTGGCTTGCCGCTGGCGGCGCAGCAGGAAGTGCAGGACCTGTTCGGCTTGTTGGCGCTGGCGCCCGCGCGGCGCTTTGTCGCTGGCGTTGACAAAGGCTGGCCTGAGGCCGACCCGGCGCAGGTGGCCGCCTTCCTGCAGTCTTGGCGCACGCACCGCCTGGCCACCCTGCAGACGGCCTACCTGGCCCTGCACGACCTGATCCTCGGCGCCTGGTATGCCGATGCCGCCCATTGGGCCGCCATCGGCTATCCGGGACCGCTGCCCGAGCTGAGTTAAGAGAGCATCCATGAGCACATCCCCCATACCCGATCCCATCGCCATCGGCGTGGCCGGAGGCTGGAACGTCACCGACGCCAGTACCTTGAACACCGACCGCACCCTGGAGGCGGATGTCGTCGTCATCGGCAGCGGCGCCGGTGGCGGCGTGACGGCCGAAATCCTCGCGCTGGCCGGCCTGAAAGTGCTGATCGTCGAAGAGGGCGGCTTGAAGTCCTCGAAAGACTTCAAGATGCGCGAAGCGGACGCTTATCCCGCGCTGTACCAGGAATCGGCCGCGCGCAAGACGCGCGACAAGGCCATCAACATCTTGCAGGGGCGCACGGTAGGCGGTTCGACCACCGTCAACTGGACCTCGAGCTTTCGCACGCCGCCCGGCACCCTGGAATACTGGCGCCAGCATTTTGGTTTGTCCGGCTATTCCGTGGACGCCATGGCGCCGTGGTTCGCCATGATGGAAAAACGCCTGCACGTGAGCGACTGGACCGCGCCACCCAATGAAAACAACGACTTGTTGCGCCGTGGCGCCACGGCGCTGGGCATCCCCACCGCCGCCATCCGGCGCAATGTGAACGGTTGCTGGAATCTCGGTTACTGCGGCATGGGTTGCCCGACCAACGCCAAGCAGTCGATGCTGGTGACGACGATCCCCTCGGCGCTGGCGCTGGGCGCGGGCCTGCTCGTGCATGCGCGCGCCGAGCGATTCCTCTTCAAGGGCGAGCGCATCGACAGCCTGCAGGTGACGGCGCTGGACGCGGCCGGGCAGGCGCCCACGGGCGTGCGCCTCACGCTGCGCGCCAAGCATTTTGTGCTGGCCGGCGGCGCCATCAACTCGCCGGCCCTGCTGCTGCGCTCGCAGGCGCCCGATCCGCACGGCTTGCTGGGCCAGCGCACTTTCCTGCATCCGACGCTGATTTCGGCCGGCCTGTTCCCGCAGCGCGTCGATGCCTACGCGGGCGCGCCGCAGACGATTTATTCCGACCATTTCCTGCACGTGGCGCCCATCGATGGTCCTATCGGTTACAAGCTCGAGGCGCCGCCCCTGCACCCGTTGCTGATGGCCACCACCATGGGCGGCTTCGGCGATGAACATGCGCGTACCATGCGCGAATTCCCCCATGCGCACGGCTTGCTGGCGCTGCTGCGCGACGGCTTTCACCACGATTCGGCGGGCGGCAGCGTGTCCATCGACAGCTTTGGTGCGCCCGTGCTCGACTATCCGCTCACGCCTTTTATCTGGGATGGCGCGCGGCGCGCGCTGCTGTCGATGGCGGAAATCCAGTTTGCTGCCGGCGCGCGGAGCGTGTATCCCGTGCACGAGCTGGCCCGCCACTACACGAGCTGGGCGCAGGCGAAGCAGGCCATCGGCGATTTGCCGATGAAGGCGCTGCTGGCGCGCGTGGTGTCGGCCCACGTGATGGGCGGCTGCGCCATGTCGGACGATGTGCGCCTGGGCGTGACGGGGGGCGATGGCCGCTACCATGGCGTGCGCAACCTGTCCGTGCACGACGGTTCGCTGTTGCCCACCTCGATCGGCGCCAATCCGCAGCTGACGCTGTATGCGCTGGCCGCGCGCCTGGCCAGCGGCCTGGCGCAGCAGTTGACGGGAAAACCGGCCCCCGTGCCCGCCCCAGCTGCCGCATGATCGCGCGCATCCTCAAGTGGCTGATGCTGCTGCAAGTGCTGGCCGTGCTGGGCGTGGCGTACCTGGCCATGCAGGCGTGGGGCGTCGCCTCGCCGGTACTGGCCGTGCTGCTGGCGCTGGCCATGTTGCTGGCCGTGCGCGCGCTGATTGTGGCGCGCAACTTTTGGGAGAGCCGGCGCCTGGGCAGCCCCGTGCCGGCGCCATACCAGCTGGGTGCCTTGGGCGTCGCGCGGCTGTTTCTGGACGAGTTGCGCGCCACCCTGTGGACGTCCTCATGGGGCATGCTGCGTCCGCGTTTGCATGCGGCCGACACCATCACCGGCCAGATTTTGCCAGTGCTGCTGGTGCACGGCTATGTGTGCAACGGCGGCTACTGGACAAAGCTGAGCCGGCAGCTGGCGCAGGCGGGCATCGTGCACAAGGCGATTGACCTGGAGCCGCTCGATGCCGACATCGATAGCTATGTGACGCAAGTGGAGCGGGCGCTGGACGAGCTGTGCGCGCTCACGGGCAAGCCGCAAGCCATTATCGTCGCCCACAGCATGGGCGGTCTGGTGGCGCGCGCCTGGCTGCGTCATTACGGCGCAGCCCGCGTGGCGCGCATCTTCACCATCGGCACGCCGCACCACGGCACGGTGTTGGCCAACCTGGCGGCGGGCGCCAATGCGCGCCAGATGAGCCGTATCAATGGCGCACCGAGCGATTGGCTGGCGCAGCTGGCTGCCAGCGAGACGCCGGAACTGCGCGCACTGATCACCTCGATGTATTCGCATCACGATAATATTGTCGCGCCGCAAACTTCCGCCCACTTGCCCGGCGCGTGCAATCTGGCCTTCGGCGGCATCGGCCACGTGGCGCTGGCCAGCGATGCGCGCGTGCTGCGTCAGTTGGTAGCGGAAATCACTATCAAGGTCGAAGCCGTCCAGCCACCCTCGTGCCCCCATTTTTCCTGAATCCTGTTGTGTTTTGTCTGCATGGCAAGACTGTCTCTTTTGACTCTGCTATTGCCCAGGTTTAACAGGTACAGGCACAGAAAATGCTGTTTTCCACTGGCGTCCTGTATTAAGCTAGCATCACCAAGGTGACGGTCAGCAATGATTGACTAGGCCGTATGCGCCGCGCCATGCGCATCCGCATGCGAGATATTTGCGGGGATGCATGGCAGAATGTTGTAGGATTGGCATGTTGCTGTGCAATCGGAAAGTTGGGTGCAGGCAGAAAATGAGTCTATGCAGTTTTCATGAGGGGTGCTAATTGTCCGCACGTATCCTGATTATCGAAGATAACGCCACCAATATGGAATTGATGGTGTACCTGTTGCGTGCCTTCGGGTACACGCCGCTGGCCGCCTATGACGGCGAAGAGGGCGTGCGCATGGCGCGCAGCGAATTGCCGGACCTGATCATCTGCGACGTGCATTTGCCCAAGCTCGATGGTTATGGCGTGGTGGCCGAGCTGAAGAAAGACCCGCTGCTGCGCAAGATCCCGGCCCTGGCCGTGACGGCGCTGGCCATGGTGGGCGACCGCGAACGCCTGCTCGAAGCGGGTTTCAATGGCTATATCGGCAAGCCGATCGAGCCGGACCTGTTCGTGGCGGAGCTGGAATCTTTTTTACCCGGGGCGCCGTCGACGCCAGTTAAAAACGACATAGCTACCATATTGATCGTTGACGATCATGTGCTGAACCGCGAGTTCCTGACCGCACTGCTGGGCTACGGCGGCCACCGCCTGTTGGCGGCGGCGAATGGCGCCGACGCGCTGGAAGTGCTGCGCACCGAGCGGCCGGATCTGATTATCTCCGACATTCTCATGCCGAACATGGACGGCTACGAATTCGTCACGCGCGTGCATGCCGATCCCGCGCTGACCGACGTGCCCATCATTTTTTATACGGCCACCTACCGCGAGCAGGAAGCGATCTTGCTGGCGCAGGCGTGCGGCGTGCGCTGGGTGTTGCCCAAGCCGTCCGACCCCGAGGTCATCGTGCGCACGGTCAACGAGGCGCTGGGACTGATGCCGGCGGTCTCCCAGGTGCCCGCCGTGCCGGGCGCGGGCGGCGGTGCGGCCCCTCCCGCCACTGGCCAACTGGCCGGCATTGAACACCAGGTCAGCGGTTACCTCGACGAACTCGAATCGAGCAGCCAGCAGATTTCGCAACTGGCCAGCCAGCGCGAAGGCCATGCCGCCATGCCCGAAGACCTGGGCATCATGACGGAGCGCCTGTCGCGCTCTCTGTCGAGCCTGCAGGCGGTGAGCCTGCGCCTGACGGCCCTGATCGAGCTGGGCATCGAGCTGGGCGCAGAACGCGATCCGCGCGCCTTGATCGAGGCGGGCTGCAAGGTGGCGCAGAATATCTGCGTCTCCAAGTACGCCTGCATTGGCGTGCTGGAAGAGGGCGCCGAAAAGCTCAGTTATTTTTCCTCCTGCGGCGCAGAGAAAAACCTCGAGCGCATCGCCAGCGCGCCGCGCACGGGCATCCTGAACCGTTTGCTGGAACAGCGCCAGCCCTACCGTGTCAATGGCCTGAAAGGTGACCCCGGCGCACTGGGCCTGCCCGACACCCATCCGCCCGTGCATTCCTTCCTGGGCGTCGCCATCGCCTCGCGCGAGCGCAGCCACGGATGGCTGTACCTGGTCGACAAGCTGGGGGCGAACGAGTTTTCCGAAGTCGACGAGCGAGTGGCCGCCACGGTGGCGGCGCAGATCGCCGTCGCCTACGACAACCTGCTGCTGTACGACGAGATCAAGCGCCACCACGAGCAGCTGACCCTGGACATGGCGGCGCGTATCCGCCTGGATGAAGACTTGCGCCGCTTCCGCCTGGCGATGGATGCCACGGCCGACGCGATTTTCCTCGTCGACCGCGCCGGCATGTGCTTCGTCGACGTCAACCAGACTGCCTGCCGCATGCTGGGCTTTGAACGCGAGGATTTCCTGCGCGTGGGGCCAGGGCGCGCGAACGAGGGCGAGACCCAGCTGGAAGAGCTGTACAACAAGCTGCTGGCGGGCGATCAGGGCGGTCCGATAACGGAATTGCAGCTGCAGCGCAAGGATGGTTCGCCACTGTCGGTGGAAGTGCAGCGGCGCACCCTGCGCTCGGGGCAGAGCTGGATTTTGGTGGCCGTGGCGCGCGACATCACCGAGCGCAAGGATGCCGAGCAGCGCCTGATGAAGCTGGCCCATTTCGACACCTTGACGGGCTTGCCGAACCGCAGCCAGTTTTACGCCTCGCTGACCCATTCGCTGTCCCAGGCGGCCGAGCACCAGTGGGCCGTGGCCGTGCTGTTCATGGACATCGACCGCTTCAAGAATATCAACGACACCCTGGGCCACACCCTCGGCGACGACCTGCTGCGCCAGTTTTCCAGCCGCCTGGTCGATTGCCTGCGCGTGCGCGATACCATCGGCCGCTTTGGCGGCGATGAGTTTGCCACCATCCTGCTGCTGCCCGAAGGCGCCCAGCATGCCGTGGGCGTGGTCGACAAGATCCGCGAAGCGATGCGCAAGCCCTTCGACTTGCAGGGCCACGAGGTGACGGTGACGGTCAGCATCGGCATTTCCGTGTTCCCCGAAGACGGCGTCGATGCGGACACCCTGATTCAATATGCCGACACGGCCATGTATCGCGCCAAGGAGGCCGGGCGCGATGCCTTCCGCTTCTTCACGGCGGAAATGAATGCGCAATCGATGGCGCGGCTGGACATGGAAAATGCGCTGCGGCGTGCCATCGACAACGAGGAATTCGTGCTGTTCTTCCAGCCCAAGGTGAATATCATCTCGGGACGCATCAGCGGCGCCGAGGCGCTGATACGCTGGCGCCGCCCCGGCCACGGCATGGTTTCGCCGGCCCTGTTCATCCCCCTGCTGGAAGAAACGGGGCTGATCGTGCGGGTCGGTAACTGGGTGCTTGACGAGGCCTGCAAGAAGATCAGCGAGTGGGGCGCCAGCAGCATCGGCCCCGTACACCTGTCCGTGAATGTGTCGGGCATCCAGTTTTTCGTCGGCGGCCTGGAAGAAGAGGTGCTCAAGGCGATCAGCAAGTACGATATCGCGCCCGACCTGCTGGAGCTGGAGTTGACGGAAAGCTCGCTGATGTCGAACGCCGAGGAAACCATCGCCGTGCTGCGCAACCTGAAGGCGCTGGGCATCCAGATTTCCATCGACGATTTCGGCACCGGCTATTCCAGCCTGGCCTATCTGAAGCGCTTCCCCATCGACAAGCTGAAGATCGACATCGCCTTCGTGCGCGAAGTGACCAGCAATCCGGACGACGCGGCCATCGTGCTGGCCATCATCAGCATGGCGCACAGCATGAAGCTGGAAGTGATCGCCGAAGGCGTGGAAAACGATGCGCAGCTGGCCTACCTGCGGCGCCACGGCTGCGACGAGATGCAGGGCTATTATTTCAGCCGCCCCGTGCCGCAGGAAGAATTCGAGCAGATGCTGATGGGCGGCAAGCTGCTGCAGGCGCCCCAGGATGCCGATGGCGAAGAGCAGCAGACCTTGCTGATCGTCGACGACGATGTCTTCATGCTCGACGTGCTCAGCGACTTCCTGGCGCAGGATGGCTACCGCATTCTCACGGCGCAGACGGCCGCCGAAGGTTTCGACATCCTGGCGCGCCACAAGGTGCAGGTGATCCTGTGCGACCAGTGCATGCCGCTCATGAGCGGCACCGAATTCATGGAGCGGGTCAAGCACCTGTGCCCCGACACCTTCCGCATCATGTTGTCCGCCTTTGCCGACCTGACCCCCATCATGGCGGCCATCAATCGTGGCGCCATCGACCGTTTCTATACCAAGCCGTGGAAAGGCGCCGTGCTGCGCGAGAACATCCGCGAAGGCTTCCGCCTGCACAAGCTGCTGCATGGCCCGGTGAAAGCGGCGGCCTAGGTGCTTGCCACTGCGTGCGCCGGCGCACGTTTAGAAGCAGCTTTCTATCGAATTAGACTCCCGTCTCTAGTTTTGCTCTCTAGAATAAAAAGCATCCATGAAGTGGCATGGCCTTTCATATGACGGGAGCGGACGATGGTGAAGAAATTGAAGGAGTTGACGGAAGACAAGGAATTGGCGAGCGCCGTGCGCTCGTCCGCGCAGCAGATCTGGCAAGCGGGCCTGGGTGCCTTCGCCAAGGCGCAGGAAGAGGGCGGGCGCGTGTTTTCCAAGCTGGTGAAGGAAGGCACGGAATTCCAGAAGCGCGCCGAAGACAAGGTGGCCGATGTCAGCGATAGCGTCGGCAAACTGGCCGATGGCGTGGGCAAGCAGGCCAGCGGTTCCTGGGACAAGCTGGAACAGGTGTTTGAAGAGCGCGTCGCGCGCGCCCTGGCCACCATCGGCGTGCCGATGCAAAACGATATCGCCGCGCTGCACGCCAAGATCGATGCCTTGAGCGTGCAGGTGGCGGCGCTGTCGGCCAAGGCCGCGCCGGCGCCCAAACCGAAGGCTGTGGCCAAGCCCGCCGTGAAGGCGGCGCCGAAAGCCGCGCCGAAAGCAGCCGTCGCCAAGGCCCCGGCCAAGCCGGCAGCCAGGGCCGCGCCCCGCGCCGCAGCCAAGCCAGTGAGCAAGCCAGTGAGCAAGCCTGCTGCGAGAGCGGCGGCGAAGAAAAAAGCAGCGCCGGCCTGAGTTGGTGCAGCCTGCTCGCGCAGGCTTTTTTTTTGCCTGCGTTTTTCGCCGGCGCCGTGGGGCCGAGTGTTTCATTACGGCTATCTTAGGTGGTATGCTTGCGGCAGAACACAGAGAGATTGCCCGCCATGCTACAAAAAGCACCACGCCGTACCCGCGAACGCATCCTGGAGTTGTCGCTGCGCCTGTTCAATGAGTTTGGTGAGCCGAATATCACGACGACCGTGATTGCGGAAGAGATGAACATTTCGCCGGGAAACTTGTATTACCACTTCCGTAACAAGGATGACATCGTCAATTCGATCTTCGTCCAGTTCGAGGCGGAAATCGAACGCATCCTGACCGTGCCTGACGGGCGCCGTTCGAATATCGAGGATGTCTGGCTGTACCTGCACCTGATGTTCGAACTGATCTGGCGCTACCGCTTTTTCTATCGCGACCTCAATGATTTGCTGTCGCGCAACCGCAAGCTGGAACTGCACTTCAAGCTGATCCTGGCGCACAAGATCAAGGTGGCCACGCAGCTGTGCGAAGATTTGCGCAGCGAACAGTCGCTCGAAGCGTCGGACATGGAAGTCGCTGCGATGGCGACGAATATGGTGGTCGTTGCCACCTACTGGCTGTCGTACGAATATGTGCGCAACCCACGCAAGTACAGCGAGCAGCAATCGATGTCCGATGCGCTGGCGCGTGGCTGCTACCAGGTGCTGTCCCTGATCGGGCCGTATTTGCGCAATGAAACGCATTTGCTGTTTCGCAAACTGTCGGAAGAGTATGTGACCAAACTCAAGAACGACTGACCCGGCTGCTGGCGCCATGTCGTCAATTACAGGAGAGATATATGGCTTGGAAACAATTTCCCTATCCGGACGCAGCATATGTCTACACCCCGCAGTCCCTGGAGGCGGCCTGGGCGCGCCTGCATGCGGGCGATGTGGAACCGTTTCCCACGCACCCGGCGCTGGTGCAGGCCTGGCTGGCCTTCCATGCGGGCGACTTCGAGCGCGCCGTGAAGCTGGGCCTGGCCGTTGGCGTGCCCGGCTATGCGGTGGCGCACAAGGCGACCTGCATCTACGCCACGCACCTGGAAGTGAACGACAGCCAGAAACTCGACATGTACGAAGAAGTGGCGGAGCGCTGCGAGCGCCAGCAGAGCGAGCAGCCGGACAACCCGGCCGGCTACTACTGGCATGCCTACAGCCTGGGCCGCTACGCGCTGGGCACGTCCGTCGTCAAGGCCCTGGCGCAGGGCATGGGGGCGCGCGTGCGAAACAGCCTGGACCGCACGATGACGGTGGCGCCCATGCATGCGGAAGCGCATATTGCGTTTGGGATTTATCATACGGAAATTATCGACAAGGTCGGCGCCATGATCGGCAGCCTGACCTACGGCGCCAACAAGGAAGACGGCTACCAGCATTTCAAGACGGCGCTGGCGCTGACGCCTTATTCGGCGCTGGCGCACAGCGAATATGCGCGCGCCTTGAACATGCTCGACGGAAAGAAAAAGCTGGCGGAAGCGCTGGCCCTGTATGAAAAGGCGGCCGAGTGCGTGGCACTGGACGCCAAGGAACGCCTCGAGGTCGAGGCGGCGATCGATGAATTGAAAGGATAAGGGCTACTGTGATCAAGGCTTTATGTGTGTACTGTGGCGCCAACGCGGGCGTCTCGCCGGACTATGCCGTGGCGGCGCGTGAACTGGCGCGCGTGCTGGTGGCGGAAAATATTTCACTCGTGTATGGCGGCGGCAAGGTTGGCCTGATGGGCGTGATCGCCGATGAAGTGCTGCGCCTGGGCGGCGAGGTGACGGGCGTGATCCCCACCCAGCTGGTCGAACGCGAAGTGGGCCACACGGGCTTGACGCGCCAGTTCATCGTGAAGGACATGCATGAGCGCAAGGCGATGATGGCCAGCCTGTCCGATGCCTTCATCGCCATGCCCGGCGGCTATGGCACCCTGGAAGAGCTGTTCGAGATGCTCACGTGGGCCCAGCTGGGCTTGCATGCCAAGCCCATCGGCTTGCTCAATGTCGACCGTTTCTATGATGGCTTGATCTCTTTTGTGCAAAACGGCAGGGAGCAGGGCTTCATCCGTCCGCAGCACGCGGCTTTCCTGAATGCTGACGCAGATCCTGCGACCTTGGTGCAGCGACTGAAGGACTGTGTGCCGTAAATTTTCCTTGTGGAATCTTATCCAACGCCATGCACTGTGAAATGCATGGCTTTTTTTATTTCCACACGGGAAAATTGATCGAGCTCAACAACTCAATTAATAAAAATATGCCTATTATATTTCCATAAAAGCATGCTTTTTTGAAAATGAAGATGCTTTTTAAGTATGAGTGTGGTCTACTGGCATGGTTCAAAAGTTAGGAATATCGGACACCGACGAGTGTTGTACAGACTTCGAAAAGTACAAACTCCCAAAAAAAGGTGCTGATCTGTTTCAAGTTGCCACAACCACGCTACTTCATCATCTCGAAAGGATGCTATTTTGAAACCCATGACCCTCTTGCGCGCGACCGCTGTCGCCGCCATTCTTGCCGCCGCTGGCGGCGCCCAGGCAGAAACCACCATTATCGGCTTCGATGCGCTGGAACATCCCGGCATCTTCGGCTCCGTCTTCAACTCCTACTCGGAAGGTGGCTACGATTTCGACAGCAGCTTCCTGGGCCTGTTGAGTTCTGCGCATCAAAGCAACTTTGCCTATGCGGGCTCGGCCGGCCTGGGCGCCACGCTGTTGTCGACGACAACGCTGAGCCGTACCGATGGCGCCGCATTCTCGCTCAGCTCGATCAGCCTGGCCGATTTCGTGAGCTTGCCTGGCTCCTACGACGTGACGTTTGTCGGCCACCAGGTGGGCGGCGGCACGGTGACCCAGACCTTCAGCCTCGATGGCAGCCATACTTTCAGCGATTACACGTTCACGGGCTTCAACAACCTGCTGTCGGCATCGTGGAAGGAAGGCGCCTTGCACACCTTCCAGGTCGATAATATCGCCGCCAGCGTGAGCGCCGTGCCGGAACCGGCCACGTACGGCATGTTGCTGGGCGGACTGGGCCTGCTGGCCTTCCTGCGCCGTCGCAAGAACGTCGCCTGAGCCTGAACAAGGTGCCGGCCATGCCGGCGCACACGTATAAGCCGCCAGTTTTACCAGGCGGCTATGCTGACAGGCTGACGCACGCGAACAAAGCCCCCGGTGCAACTGCGGGGCGCCTTCGTTACGCGCGCGTCACGACCACAGGCGCTGGCCCGACAGGTCGAGCTGAGTCAGGTACAGGCGCACGTCGAATTCGTACTGGTGATACTGCGGTTCCATATACGCGCACAGCTTGTAGAACGCCTTGTCATGTTGCTTTTCTTTCACATGCGCCAGTTCGTGTACTGCGATCATGCGCAGGAATTCCAGCGGCACTTCCTTGAACATGGTGGCCACGCGGATTTCATGCTTGGCCTTGAGCTTGCCGCCTTGTACGCGCGAGATCGAGGTATGCAAGCCCAGCGCATGCTGGATCACATGGATCTTGCTGTCGAACGCCACCTTGTTGATGGGCTCGGCATTGCGCAGGAATTCATTTTTCAAGTCTTGCACGTACTGGTACAGCGCCTTGTCGTTGCGCACATCGTGCGCGTTCGGGTAGCGTTTTAACAGGACTTCGCCCAGCTTGTCTTGCGCGATCAGTTGCTGCACTTGCGCCTGCGTTTGTTCGGAATAGGCGCTCAGGTATTTCAGGGATGGCTGCATGCGGGGAAGGGCGGGGTGGGGGGAAGGCGAGAATGTACCATACCGCCGTGCCCCGCGCTGCGCCACCCCTTGCACGGGGCCGCCAAGGCCGCCCTGTTCTGCCGTCAAGCGGCGCGCGCAGGTCAGCCTGGTCAGCCCTAGTCCCTAGCCCTAGCCCTTGTCATCCTCGTCCTTGCTGCCTTGCCGGCTCGCCTTGGCTTGCTGCTCGGCGCTGCCGCTGCGTGCCGCGCTACTGCTGCGGCTTTCGTTGGCGCGCTGGGCCGATTGCCTGCTTTCGCCGCCCTTGCGGCCGATTTCCGCCATGTGTTCGCGGTTGCGGCTGACGGCTTCGCCGCCTTTCTGCCCGGCACGGCGTGCTTCTTCCGAGTCGAATTCATGCGCCGTGCCCTTTTGATGGGCTGCCTGACCGCCCTTGCTGGCGATTTCGCGTTGCTGCTCCTCGTTCATGGCGGCAAAGCCGCGCTTGCTCGTGCCTTTGGCGCTGCCCGATTCGCTGGCTTTCTGGCTGCTGCCAGCGTCTTTGCCCTGCTCATTACTGTTAGCCATGTCGCTCTCCTTGCTGTCGAGTGGGAATCAGATGCTCAATGCGCCTGATCGGATTGCCTGCCGGTCTCGCGGCCGTGGCCTGCGCCATCGCGGTGGCCCGTAGCATGCATTTTTTCAATCATTTCACGCTGGCGCTGTGTGGCTTTTTCCGTTTCTTCGGCCGTCTTGCGTACTACTTCATCGGCGAAAGCCACGGCCGTGCGGCTCGCTTCGGGCAGGTGGTTCTCTGCCGTGCGGTTCATCTCGACATTGGCGTTGGCGACGAGATTGCCGAGTTGCTGCTGGTATTGGCGCAGCTTGTTGCTGCCCGGCTGCAACTGAGCAGCGGCCAGCGACATGAACTCGCCCGTGTCGCGCGCGCACAGCAGTTGCTGGCTGGCGCTGTTCCATTCCTGCAGCAGGTCTTGCGCCAGCCGCAGATGCAGCTCGCCCAGTTGCTGCGCCGTATCGAACAGCTTGCGCGATAGTTCAGTGGCGAAATTGCACTGGGTCTCCAGGTGGGACTTCAGAGCGGGGCTGAGACTTTGGGGAATACTGTTGGTGAACATGTTCTACCTCAATGAAAATCTGGTCCGAGAAACACCCGGTGTACCGGATGCGACGTGTGCTGAAACAAGCAAAGAGATAGACGCCAGATGGCGTGCCAGGTTCCACGCCGGATACCCGTTTGGCGTGAGAATGGCGTCTGGCAGGCGGAAAATCGCGATGACTTTGTGCCAGATCAAATGAACGTGAATCGGCTTGCCGCCGCTGGCAGCCATGCAGCTTGTGTGGAAAATGCCGGCTTCCAGGCCCGGCCGTGCGACAATAGCCGGCTCGCGGCAGCGCAGCCGATGGCCGGCGCGCGTGGCTGAGCCGAGCATAGCCCACCTTTTTTGCCTTATTCCGCGACCATGACGCATCCCGAATACATCCTGACCCTGTCCTGCCTGGACCAGCGCGGCATCGTGCACCGCGTGTCCGGCTTCCTGGCCGAACACGGCTGCAACATCATCGATTCCGCCCAGTTCGGCGACCAGGAATCCCAGCTGTTCTTCATGCGCGTGCATTTCGCGCTGGAAGACGCCGCCGTCAGCGACGCCCAGTTGCGCAGCGACTTCGCCGACCTGTCGCAAGTCATGCAGCTCAATGGCCAATTGCACGATGCGCGCGTCAAGCCGCGCGTGATGCTGATGGTGTCGAAGATCGGCCATTGCCTGAACGATTTGCTGTTCCGCTACAAGAGCGGCTTGCTGAACGTGGAAATTCCCGCCATCGTCTCGAACCACATGGAGTTCTACCAACTGGCGGCCAGCTACAATATTCCCTTCCACCACCTGCCGTTGGCGGCCGGTGCGCCGGAAACGGCCAAGCTGGCGCAGGAAGCGAAGATCATCGAGTTGATGGACACGCACAAGATCGACCTGGTGGTGCTGGCGCGCTACATGCAAATCCTGTCGCCCGGCCTGTGCCAGGCGCTCGACGGCCGCGCCATCAATATCCATCATTCCTTCCTGCCCAGCTTCAAGGGCGCCAAGCCGTATGCGCAGGCGCATCACCGCGGCGTCAAGCTGATCGGCGCGACGGCCCATTTCGTCACGGGCGACCTGGATGAAGGCCCGATCATCGAGCAGGATGTCGAGCGCGTCGACCATGCGATGGATGCCGAAACCCTGACGGCCATCGGCCGCGACGTCGAGTGCGTGGTGCTGGCACGCGCCGTGAAATGGTTCGTCGAGCACCGCATCCTGAAAAATGGCGACAAGACGGTGGTTTTCCGCTGATACCGACTTCATTATTCACTTTACCGAGACAGAAACACGATGGCCCTTAAAGCAACAATTTTCAAAGCCGATCTGCAGATCGCCGACATGGACCGCAACTATTATCAGGAGCACGCGCTGACCCTGGCGCGCCACCCGTCCGAAACGGACGAGCGCATGATGGTACGCCTGCTGGCGTTCGCCATCCATGCTGACGCAGCGCTGACGTTTACCAAAGGCTTGTTTGACACGGAAGAGCCCGACCTGTGGCAGAAGGACTTGACGGGCGCCATCCAGCTATGGATCGAAGTGGGCCAGCCCGACGAAAAACGCATCCTGAAGGCCTGCGGCCGTTCGGAACAGGTGATCGTCTACAGCTATGGCGCAACCAGCCACATCTGGTGGAAGCAGATCGCCAACAAGCTGGAACGGGCGAAGAACTTGACCGTGATCAACCTGCCATCCGAGGCGGCGCAAGACATAAGCAAGCTGGCGCAGCGCAGCATGCAGCTGCAATGCACGATCCAGGATGGCCAGATCTGGCTGACCGACAGCGTCAACACGGTCTTGATCGACCGCGAACCGGTGAAGCCGGCACGCTGATTTTGACCGTTTGAAACGCAAAAAGCCCGGAGCGATCCGGGCTTTTGTCATTGCAGGCGTTTAATTGGGCGCGCTGCCCAGGCGCTTGATGCTGCTCGAGCGCTGCATGCTGCGGCTGATGCGCGGATCGCCGTAATAGCTCACTTCGCCCGAGCCGCCGATGCTGATGGTCAAGTCATCCTTGGCCCATACTTCCGCCTCGCCCGAGCCGCCGATGCTCACCTGCACCTCGCGCGCGGCCAGGCGGCCCGCCTGGATATTACCCGAGCCGCCGACCGATGCCGTCAGCTGTTCCGTCTTGCCGCTGGCCTTGAAGTTGCCGCTGCCGCCGATGGAAATGGAGGTCATGCGACTGTCGAGGTCGCGCGCATCGATGGAGCCGGAACCGCCCACGTCGAAGCGCAGCTTCTCGGCGCGCAAGCCCGTTGCCGTGATGCTGCCCGAGCCGCCCACGCTGATGCGTTCTACCTGGCGCGCCTGGATGACGATGGTCAGGTTGCTTTGGCGGAAAATCGTATTGCGCCTGGCGGGGCGGATGCGCAAGGTGCCGTTTTCCACCACCGTCTCGATCAGCGGCAGGATATTGTCGTCGGCCTCGATGGTGACGCTGTCCGTGTTGCCAATGCGTAATTCAACCGTGCCCTGCACACTCAGCGCCACTCCATGGAAGCTGCCCACTTCGCGCGTCTGCTTTTGCAGCTTGCCGCTGCCCTGGATGCTGTTGCTGGAAATCCAGTCGAGTGGCGACGCCAGCGCCGGCGCGGCCGGGATGGCCAGGGCGCAGACGGCCAGCAGCAGGGTCGTCACGGCGCGGGCATGGTGGGGCTGGAAAAGTGTCGGTGTCATTCTTGCTCCCTGTTTTCAATTGGACTGCGTGCATGGTATGCCAGCCGGTGGCGCCTGCGTACCGTGCTGCGACAGACGGCAATGCCGGCGGGACAGAATGCAGGAGGATGCGACAGGATGGCATGAGGTATCATGCGGGTGGGACATACGATGACCGGCACGCGCCGGTCACACTACTGGAATTACATGCTGATCATCACCATCAAACAGGGCAAGGAAAAGAGCTTGCTGGGCCAATCGTGGATTTACGCCTCCGCGATTGAAAAAGTCGAAGGCAAGCCGCAGGAAAAAATGAAGCCCGGCTCGACGGCCATCGTGCAAAGCTCGGCCAAGCAGTTCATCGCTCGCGCCGCCTACAATTCGAAGTCGCAGATCCGCGCGCGCATCTGGAGCTTCAAGGAAGACGAACCGGTCGACCACGCGCTGATCAAGCGCCGGGTCAAGGCCGCCATCGAGAAAAAGTTGCCAGCCATCAAGAAGGCGGGCGAGAACCAGCTGCTGACCCTGATCAAGGGCGAAGACGAGGGCTTGCCGGGCCTGGTGGTGCAGCTGTTTGGCGGCGTGCAAGGTTATCTGATCTGCGAATTCAATGCCGGTGGCGTCGATGCGTGGAAAGTGGCCATCGTGCAATCGTTGATGGCTTCCACCGGTTGCCCCAATGTGTACGAGCGCTGCGACGACCTGATGCGCAAGGGCGAAGGCTTGCCCTTGATCGACGGCGCCCTGGCGGGTGAAGAGCCGCCCGATGAAGTCATGCTGACGGACAACGGCGTGCGCTATGCGCTGGATTTGAAAACGGGGCATAAAAGCAAGTTCCGCTGAGAACGGCTGCCTGACATAAAAAACCGGCGCTGCCGGTTTTTTTATGCCTGCTACTCCAGGGGCACGCTGCGATACTTGTTGACCTCCCGCGCCGACACGGCCGGCGCATCATTGCCCCATGAGGCGCGCAGATACGTCACCACGGCCGCCACCTCGGCGTCATCCATGACGGGGCCGAACGGCGGCATGCCGTAGGGGCGCGGGTTGCCGGTTGTCCCGGGCGCAAAGCCGCCGTTGAGCACCAGGCGGATGGCGTTGACGGCCGACTCCGTCGTCAGCGCGCGGTTGCCGGCCAGCGGCGGGTAGCCGGGGGGCAGGCCCTTGCCGTCGGCCTGGTGGCAACTCGCGCATTGCGCTTCATACAGTTTCACCCCCAGCGCCAGTTGTTGCCTGGCTTGCTCCGACGTCTCGCGCGGCGCCCGTGGCGCCGCTTGCGCCGGGCCGGGCAAGCTTTTCAGGTACACGGCCATCGCCTGCACGTCGGTAGTGCCCATGTGCTGCAAGCTTTGCCGCACCACCTCGGCCATGGGGCCGAAGACGGTGGCGCGCGGCGACACGCCCGTTTGCAATAATTCCACGATATGCGCCGTGTCCCAGTCACCGAGGCCCGCTTCCGCGTCCGACGTCAGCGAAGGCGCGTACCAGCCCAGCACGGGGATCAGGCCGCCCGACAGGCTGTCGTCGCTGCCGCCCAGGGTGCTGCGGCTGCTATGACAGGCACTGCAGTGGCCCAGGCCCTGCACCAGGTAGGCGCCGCGGTTCCATTCCATGCTTTGCGTCGTGAGCGGCTGGTACACGCCCGGCTTGAAGTACAGCGCGCGCCAGGCGGCCAGCGCGATTTGCTGGTTATAGGGGAAGCGCAGCGCATGCGGCGCGTTCGCCTGTTTGTGCGGCGGCACGCTCTGGAAATACGCGTACAGGGCGTCGCTGTCTTCGCGCTGCACCTTGGTGTAGCTGGTGTACGGAAAGGCGGGATACAGCAAACGGCCATCTTTCGACTTGCCGTTGTGGATGGCGCGCCAGAAATCGTCGGCCGTCCAGCTGCCGATGCCCGTTTCCTTGTCGGCCGTAATGTTGGGCGAGAGCACCTTGCCGAACGGCGTCTGCAAGGCCCGTCCGCCCGCATACGGCACGCCGCCGCGCGTCGTGTGGCAAGCCATGCAGTCGCCCGCTTTGGCCAGGTAGGCCCCGCGCGCGATCAGCTGTTGCTGGCCCAGGGTGCTGGCAGCGGCGGGCGGGCCGATGTCGTCGTCCGGGTACAGCAGGAACTTGGCGCTGCCGCCGGCAATCAGCACCAGGCCGGCCGCGATCATCCATTTTTTCATGGCGCCACCTGCGCGCTGGAACCTGGCACGCCGCCGCAGTGCAGGGGCAAGGGCAAGGTGATGCTGCTGGCGGGACGCGCGTCGGTGCTGGCAACTTGCGTACCCAGCCAGGCCGAGACGGCGCCCACGTCTGCGTCGGACAGGCGCTGCGCCACTTGCGCCATGCAGTCGGGGGCGTGGGCGCGGCGAATAGCGTTCTTCCAGGCGCCCAGCTGGGCGTTGATATAGTCACGCGGCAAGCCCAGCAAGCCGGGAATGGCGGGCGCCACGCCGGCCAGCTGCTGGCCGTGGCAGGCGATACAGGCGGGGATTTTTTTGCTGGCATCGCCTTGCAGCACCAGTTGCTTGCCCCGCGCCAGGGCCGTCGTGCCGGCGCTGCTGGGCTGGGCCGGCGGCGGGGCAGCGTGCTGGGCCGCAAAATACTCGGCGATTTCGCGAAGATAGTCGTCCGGCAAATGCTCGACCATGTAGTTCATCATCGGATACTGGCGCCGTCCCTCGCGAAAGTTCAGCAGCTGGTTATACAGGTAGCCTGCCGGCTTGCCGGCGATGCGGGGAAAGAAGGCGTCGTGGCGTTCCTTCTGCGCATGGCAGGCCGTGCAAGCCTTGATGCGCTGTTCCAGGCTGTCGTGGCCGGCTGGCAGTGCGGCCGGTGCGGCCAGCGCCATACCGGGCAAGGCGACGGCCAGGGTCAGGGCCAGCATGGAGAGGGAATGCAGTTGCACGGAAAGTCGCATGGGAAAATAAGCTGTCTCGTCGGTCGATATGGCGTGCCGGTGTTGCTGCCCGGATGTTGTTATCCTAGCATATACCGGGCACTGTCATTGTGACAGGATCAGTTATGCAATAAAACTACGGATCAGTTTGAGGAGCAGGGTTGAAACGATATGAAGCATTGGCGGAAGAGGTTGCCGCCATGATCAGCACGCAGCTGTTGTTGCCTGGTGATAAATTGCCCTCCGTGCGCCAGCAGCATGCGCGCAGGGGCGTGAGCCCGTCGACGGTGTTCCAGGCGTATTATTTGCTCGAAGCGCGCGGCATGATCGTCTCGCGTCCCCGTTCCGGTTATTACGTGGCGCCGCAGCGCGCCGCGCTGGCGCCCGAGCCGGACAGTTCGCGCCCGCTCGACGCCAGCACCACCGTCGATGTCAGCGACCTCGTCTTCGAAGTGCTGGGTGCCGTGGGCGTGCGCGATATCGTGCCCTTCGGCTCGGCCTTTCCCAGCCCGCATCTGTTTCCGATGGAACGGCTGGCGCGGGCCGTGTCGGCCAGCATGCGCCGCCTCGACCCGTGGAGCACCGTGACGGACTTATCCCTGGGCAATGCGGAATTGCGCCGCCAGATCGCCCTGCGCTACCAGCTCGATGGCGTGCTCGTTTCCAGCGATGACATCGTCATAACGAATGGCGCGCTGGAAGCGCTGAACCTGTGCCTGCAAGCCGTCACGCGGCCTGGCGACACGGTGCTGATCGAGTCGCCCAGCTTCTATGCCTGCCTGCAGGCGCTGGAGCGGCTGGAACTCAAGGCAGTCGAGATCGCGACCAGCCCGCGCGACGGCGTCGACCTGGTGGCGCTGGAAGAGTTGCTGCAGCGCCACCAGCCCAAGGCGTGCTGGCTGATGACGAGTTTCCAGAATCCCCTGGGCAGTCTGATGCCGCCCGAAAAGAAACGCGCACTGGTGGAACTGCTGGCGCGCCATGGCGTGCCGCTGATCGAGGATGATGTGTATGGCGAGCTGTATTTTGGCAAGCAGCGCCCCGGCCTGACGAAAAGTCATGACAGCGCGGGGCTGGTGATGCATTGCAGTTCGTTTTCCAAGACCCTGGCGCCCGGTTTCCGGCTGGGCTGGGCCGTGGCGGGCCGCTACGCGCGCCAGGTCGAGCGCTTGAAACTGACCACCAGCCTGTCGGCGCCGATACCGCTGCAGATGGCGCTGGCCGATTATCTGGCGCAGGGCGGCTACGACCGTCATTTGCGCCAGCTCAGGCTGACCCTGGCGGCACAGCAAAACACCATGCTGCAAGCCATCGCCGTGCATTTTCCGCCTGGCACGCGGGTCACGCGGCCGCAGGGCGGTTATTTTGTCTGGGTGGAGATGCCTGCCGGCGTCGATGCGCTGGCCTTGCACCGCAGTGCACTGGCGGCCGGCATCAGCATCGCGCCCGGCCCTATCTTTTCCGCCACGCGCGCGTTTCGCCATTGCATCCGCCTCAATTACGGCCACCCGTGGAGTCCGCAGATGGAAGGCGCTATCGCCACGCTGGGGCGGCTGGTGCTGGTGCCGGCGGCGGCAAGCGGCGCATGAAAAAAGTCGGCTCTGTTCTCGCTAAATAGGGAAAATGCCGGAATCTTCCCGCTGCGCAGCTGTCTGACTCTGCATACTCACCACGCAGGAGCGAATCATGCGGCCAGCCGAATGAAAGGCGACACTGGGAGAATTCCCCACATTTGACGGTGACATAGCCAAAAAAAAGTCCCTTGCGGCAGCAAGTGTTTCATTTCAAAAAGAAATATTGCTGTTATATTGATGTATCTATAACTAATGATGGGAATGATCATGGATAACACGCAGCCGGAAGTGGCTCGTACGCAAGATACGACGATCGCCATCCTGTCCCACGTTGGCGGCCTGTTCACCAGTTGGGTGGCGCCGCTGATCATTTATTTGATCAAGAAAGATGATGCGGATAAATTCTCGGCCGAGAACGCCCGCGAAGCGCTGAATTTCCAGATCACCCTGATCATCTGGTATTTCGCCTGCTTCATCCTGTCGTTCGTGCTGATCGGCCTGTTCCTGTTCTGGGTGGTGGCGCTGGCCAACCTGGTGTGCTCGATCGTCGCGGCCGTCAAGGCCAGCAATGGCATCACTTACCGCTATCCCTTGACCTTGCGCCTCGTCAAATAAGGCAGCACCGGCCGCCGGGTTTCATCCCGGGCGGCCGGGCAGCGCCAGGACTGCTGCAAAGTCGGGCGCCACCGTTGTGGTGGCGCCTGTTTCGTGCGACCACAGCACGATCACCGGTGGGTACCGATGGACTTGCTCTTGCTGATGCTGCAGGAAGGCGCGCCGGCTCAGGCGGCTGCGGGCGGCGTGGCCGGCGGCGTGCTGGCGCGCGGCGTTTTTTGCTGCGCTACCTTGCCACCGTCGGCGATCCAGCGCCGGTACACGCGCAGGGCGACTTGCGCATCGTCGGCCGCGTACAGGATCTGCTTTTCCGTCAGGCGCGACGTAGCCCAGTTGGTGGTGGAAATTTTTTTCGATTTCTGCAGGTGCAGGCCGAAGAACTTGGCCACGGCCGTCTTCGCGCCCAGGTCGTTGCGCTGGCCGCCGCGCAGGGCCACGGACAGGTCCAGCACTTGAGCTGGGGCAATGCCCAGCTTGTTGCGCAGGCGCTTGACGTCGTCGGACAGGCCAAAGCCCACCTTCAGGGTGGTGGTCGATTCGAGGATGGCTTTCAGTTCGGCCAGGGGCGGCGTGGCGCCCACCTGGAACAGGTAGGCGATGTCGTCGGTGGCCAGCTGGATCAGGTGCGGCCCCGTGGACGACTCGCCCTTGACGAACGTCGGTTTCGATTCCGTATCGAAGCCGATGGCGTCCGCTGCCAGCAGGGCGGCCATGGCTGCCCTGGCTTCGTCACTGGTGCGTACCAGCTTGACGTGGTCGAGTGCAATGCCTTGATAGGGGGGCAGTGGCGGTGCGGCAGCTGTGTCCATGAAACCGGATCAATCTTTGCGCGAGAATTTCGCGGTCAGCTGATTCAGTTTTTCCTGGCGCAGGCGGTTCGCTTCTTCGGCGGCGGCCGCGTCGCGCTCGGCTTTCTTGCGCTCGGCTTCCTTCTTGAAGCGCTGCTGCAATACTTGCGTGGCGTGGTCGCGGTGCGTTTGCGTCACTTCCGCGCCGGCCGTGCCGTCGAGGTCGTAGCGGATCTTGGCTTTTTCCATCATACGCAGGTAGCGCAGCGAACCCGTGTGGATGCCCAGCGCCGTGCGCATCAGCTTGCGGTCCAGGTCCGGCAGGCGCGCCAGGATCTGCTTGTCAATACCGATAGACAATGGCAGGCAATCGCGAAATGGCGGGAATTGCTCCTGGAACTGCTTCAGCAGGGCGCGCGCGGTCAGGCCGGCAGGTGCCGGCGTGGCCGCTGAGGCCGCTGGGGCTGCATCGACTGGCGTGTCAGGAGTGGTGGCTTGCTGGTCTGGCGTGGAGCTGGTCATCGACATCATTGGTTGGGCTATAAAAGGGGAGCATAGCACGCGCCACAGGCAAGTGCATTGTCTTTTTTGGCAACTTGCACTGAGATAAGCGGGGCCGTACTACAGTGCGCGCAGCGCGAAATGCGGGAAATGTGTATAATGTCGGCTTGCGCTGATGACTGGACCCCGTATTTGACGGTCTGGCTCAGGTGTGCAGGGGATAGGAGCAGTGCGGTGCAGGGCCATCATTATTGATATTTTTGATATCAGATATTTTGCTTATCAATTATCCAGATAACTGGCCTTCGTGCATAATCTTGCTCTCCGCTGTGTCTTCACTGAACAACAATAGATTCAAGCCCGTTCTGGTACGGGCTTTTTTTCATTCCGCAATGTACATCGCTTATTTATCTGATCCGGCTTCGGCCCCGCCGCTCTCGTTACGGGATGCGCGGGCTTTGAGCGCCCCGATAGACAGGCGCCGCTGCCTTTGACGGCAGCCGCAACAACACGCTCCATCGAGTCCGGTTTCGCAGGCTTAGGTGGAATCATTCACTTCGCGCCGACACCATCTGGTCTCGCATTAAGAGATATCTCATGAAGAATACGCCAAAAACTTTAACGTTGTCCGCCAAGGCGCCACGCCCAGCTGCGGCGCCACTTGCCGTACCCAAAACGACTTTATCTTACTTCATCGATAATGCGCAAGCGAATCCGGAAGCCACCGTCACGACGGCGCCCACCGTCGTCACCGTGGTGAAGAAAAGCCGTTCGCGCCTGGCTGCCGTGCCAGCGGCCGAAACGGCTGCGGAAGCGGCCGTCAGCGCGCCAGACGCCGAGGCCGTTGCCGAGGTCGCCGAGGTCGCCGATGCCGCACCGGCCAAGGCCCCAAGCGTGAAGATCGCCCCTGGCGCCAAGGCCCCGGCCGCGCCACGCAAGGTCAGCGAAAGCGCCGCCACGAATAAAGTGGTGACGGCCGCCCGTTCGAAAGTCGTGCGCGCCAAGCCCGAAGCGGCGCCCGTGACCATCATCACCGGCGCGCAAGTGGTCAGCAAGACCACGGACGCCGATGCCCTGGCCGCCATCGATACCTCGAATTACTTCTTGCCGACCGTCAAGGTGCCGGGCCGCCGTGGCCGTAAGCCAAGCGAATTCACGCCGGAAAACGATGAAGTGGCAGCACTCAACGCCGTCGAGCGCGCCGAACTGAAGGCTGTGTCGAAAGCGCGCGACCGCAAGGCCAAGGGCGGCCTGGCGGACGCGCTCGGTGATCCGGAAGCCTCGGCAGCGGACCTGGAACGCCGCCGCAAGCAGATCACGGGCTTGATCAACATGGGCAAGGAACGCGGTTTCCTCACCTATGCCGAGATCAATGACCAATTGCCGGAAAACATCATCGATCCGGAAGCGATCGAAGGCATCATCGCCACCTTCAACGACATGGGCATCGCCGTCTACGAGCGCGCCCCTGACGCGGAAAGCTTGTTGTTGACCGACAACGTCGCCACCGTCACCAGCGACGATGAAGTGGAAGCGGCTGCCGCTACCGCCCTGTCGACGGTCGACTCCGACTTCGGCCGCACCACCGACCCCGTGCGCATGTACATGCGTGAAATGGGCGCCGTGGCGCTGCTGACGCGCGAAGGCGAGATCGAGATCGCCAAGCGCATCGAAGGCGGCCTGAAAGACATGATCCAGGCCATTTCCGCTTGCCCGACCACCATCGGCGAAATCGTCGCCCTGTCGCAAAAAATCGCGCGCGACGAAATCAAGGTCGATGAAGTGGTCGACGGTTTTGTCGATTTGAACGAAAGCAATGCCCCGGCGCCAGCCGCTGCCGCCGCGCCAGCCGCCGCCAGCGGTGACGACGAGGAAGAGGAAGAAGAAGCCGAGGAAGAAGACGGCGACGCCAATGGCGGCGCGGCCGGTTTCTCCAGCGAACAGTTGGCCCAGCTGAAAAAGAATGCGTTGGAGAAATTCAACGTCATTTCGACGCAGTACGACAAGATGCGCAAGGCGCCCGAGGGCTACAACTCGAAAGCCTACATCAAGGCGCAGGAAGCCATCTCGCAGGAACTGCTGGGCATCCGCTTCACGGCCAAGGTCGTGGAAAAGCTGTGCGACACCCTGCGCGGCCAGATGGAAGAAGTGCGCCACATCGAGCGCGCCGTGCTGGAGCTGTGCGTGAACAAATGCGGCATGCCGCGCGCCCACTTCATCAAGGTGTTTCCTGGCAATGAATGCGACCTGGAATGGGTCGACCGCGAAGTCGATTGCAAGTATCCGTACAGCGCCATCCTCAGCCGCAACGTGCCTGCCGTCAAGGAACTGCAAAAGAAGATGATCGACCTGCAAGCGCGCGTGGCC
Organism: Janthinobacterium lyxosi; assembly: GCF_051380665.1. Taxonomy (NCBI): domain Bacteria; kingdom Pseudomonadati; phylum Pseudomonadota; class Betaproteobacteria; order Burkholderiales; family Oxalobacteraceae; genus Janthinobacterium; species Janthinobacterium lyxosi. Next base: position 11,427 of record NZ_JBNYXM010000019.1, on the reverse strand, counting down.
CTGCCGCTGGCTGACTTGCGCAAGATCAACAAGCAGATGGCTGCCGGCGAAAAGCGCGCGCGCCACGCGAAACGCGAAATGACGGTCGCCAACTTGCGCCTGGTCATCTCGATCGCCAAGAAATACATCAACCGCGGCTTGCAATTCCTTGATCTGATTCAGGAAGGCAACATCGGCTTGCTGAAGGCTGTCGATAAATTCGAATATCGCCGTGGCTACAAGTTCTCGACCTACGCCACCTGGTGGATCCGTCAGGCGATCACGCGTTCGATCGCCGACATGGCCCGCACCATCCGCGTGCCGGTGCACATGATCGAAACGATCAACAAGATGAACCGCATCTCGCGCCAGATCATGCAGGAAACGGGCAGCGAGCCGGACCTGGCGACCCTGGCCGTCAAGATGGAAATGCCGGAAAACAAGGTGCGCGAGATCATGAAGATCGCCAAGGAACCGATTTCCATGGAAACGCCGATGGGCGAAGATGGCGATTCGCAACTGGGCGACTTCATCGAAGACAACACGACGCTGGCGCCGCTGGATGCCGCGCTGCACGCATCGATGCGCAACGTGATCAAGGAAGTGCTCGATTCGCTGACGCCGCGCGAAGCGAAAGTGCTGCGCATGCGTTACGGCGTGGAAATGTCGAACGACCACACGCTGGAAGAAGTGGGCAAGCAGTTCGACGTGACGCGCGAGCGTATCCGCCAGATCGAAGCGAAAGCCATGAGCAAGCTGCGCCAGCCTTCGCGTTCGGATAAATTGAAAACGTTCCTGACGCAGAACTAAGCGTCGGCAAGCAAACAAAAAAGAGGCGCAAGCCTCTTTTTTTACGCCTGTAGCATGCCTTGCCTACATAAAACGCGTGCGCGCGCCCAGCAGGCCCATACGATAGTTGCGCTGCAATTTGTACAGCACCACGCCGCTGGCGGAGATGAGAATGGTGATGAGCAGCCAGTCCAATGGATTGCTGCGTTGCGGTGCGGGCGCCGCTTGCGACGGTATGGCGAAGGCCTGGAACTTGTGCCCCGTGTAGATGGCGCCGACCACCAGGCCCGCATCGGTGATCTTGTTGGTCAGGTACAGGCCGTCGTCGCGGCGGCGTACCGTCATCACGCCTTCCTTGTAGACAAAGGTCATCGGCTCAAAGCCTTTGATGCTGACGCTGCCGACGACGTGTCCGGCCGCGTTGACTGCCGTGGCGTAGCTGTCGCCCTGGCCGATCATGGCGCCCAGGTCGAGCATGCGCTTGCCGTCCCAGGCAAACGCGTGCCAGCGGCGCTTCTCCGTTTCAGACGCGCCCACGACCAGGCCTGCGTCATTGATGGCGGTGGCTGAACTGATGCGTCCGCCGGGCAGGGTGCCGATTTCCTGCATGCCCGTGCCGGGGCGGTAGACGAATGCGCGGCGGTAGCCGTCGCCGCGCTGCGCCGTGCCCACCACCACGCCATGTGTGTTCAGGCCGCTGGCATAGCTGCTGGCGCCGCCCAGGGTACCCAGGTCCTGCAGGCTGTGGTCGGCTTTCGTGACAAAGGCGTGGAAATCGCCGTCGCTGGTATCGGCATAGCCGGCAATCGAGCCGTCGCGCGTGATGGCCGTGGCATAGCTGCTGGTGCCGCCCAGGGTGCCCAGGTCGCGCATGCCGCTCGCCTCTTCAAAGCGGAATGCATGCCAGGCGCCATTGGGCGTCTGTGCCGAGCCCACCACCACGCCATGGGTATTGATGGCCTTGGTGAAACCTTCATTGCCACCCAGGGTGCCCAGTTCGCGGATGCGGCCATGCTGATAAGTCACGGCGCGGCGCCGTCCTTCTTCTTCCATGATGATGCCGGCCACCAGGCCGGCCGGGTTCAGGTCGGACGCGATGCTGCCATTGCCATCCCTTTCACCAAAGCCGCGTTCGGCATAAATGGTGGCGCTGGCGGTGGGGATGGCGGCCAGCAGGAGCAGACCGAGCAGTGGGGCGGGGAAGCAGGCGAACCGTGGCGGCATGATAGTTTCCTCAAAGAAAAAACTTACTATACTTTTTTATGCCATAAATGCATACTTAATTTACTACTGTTTTTGATAATTTTTGCGTTTTAGTATGATCGACATGGTGCTTGCCTGCCTGCTGCGGCAGGTGGATGGTCAGCGCCGTGCCCCGGCCCGCCTGGCTGTCGATGCGCAGCTCCCCGCCCAGCGCGTGGACACGTTCGCGTATGCTTTTCAGGCCGAAGGCGGCCCGCTTGCCGTGGTCGCCCGGTTGCATGCCGATGCCGTTGTCGCTGATGCGCAGCACGATGGTGTCCGTATCTTGCGCCAGCGCCACTTCCACTTCGCTGGCCTGGGCGTGGCGCACGATGTTCGACAGCGATTCCTGCAATACGCGGAAGATGGCCGACGTCTGGCGCTGGTCCAGGCCCAGGTCGGGCGCCTCGCTGTCGAGCGTGAGTCGGTAGCGGATGGTGCCACGGCTCTCCATCTGGCGGATCAGCCATTCGGCGGCCGGGCCCAGTCCCAGCTCCAGGGTGCTGGGATGCAAGTCATTGATGATGGTGCGCACCGAGCGGATGGTGGCGTCGATGGTGTCGAGCACGCGCTGCGCGTGGCGGTGCAGGCGCGGGTGACCCTTGGCCGTGCGCGCATGCAGCAGCGACACGTCGATGCGCAGCACCATCAGGTTCTGGCCCAGGTCGTCATGAATGTCGAGCGCGATACGGCGTCTTTCCTCTTCCTTGATGGTCTGCTGGTGGTCGCTCAGTTCGCGCAGCTGGGCCAGGGTGCGCTGCAGGTTCTCTTCGTTGCGCTTGCTTTCCGTGATGTCGATGCCCATGGCGATGATCATCTGCGGCCGGCCTTGCGCATCGAAGATGGGTTTTTTATGCGTCTGCAGCAGGCGGTTTTCCTGCAGCTGCGCATTCCACACCAGTTCTTCGCGGATCACCACCTGGCGGCTGGCAAACGCTTCCTGGTCCGCCGCGTGGAAGCCCGCGTTTTGTTCCTTGGGGAAATGTTGCAAGTCGCGCCCTTCGGCGATGTCTTGCTGGCACACGCCCCATTGCTGTTCGCAGGCCTGGTTCATCAGCACGATGCGTGAAGCGGCATCTTTCAGAAATAATGACAGGGGCATCATGGAAATGATGTCTTGCAGCCGCTCTTCGCTGCGCGCCAGGGCCGCTTCCGTTTGTGCGCGGATGGCGATTTCCGCAGACAGCTGGATATTGACATCGAGCAACTGGGCTGTGCGCAGGGCCACGCGGTTTTCCAGCTCCGCATGGGCCAGGCTCAACGCGTGTTCGGCCCGCTTGTGTTCGGTGATGTCGCTGGCCATGACCAGCGCGCCGGTCGTACAGGCGGCGTCCGCTGAGCATCGCCCAACGCTGTGTGCCGTCGCCATGCCGGTATTGCAGTTCGCCCATGCAGCTGTCTGTCGCCGTCTGGCGCAGCGGACACAGGCGCAGCAAGGTGGCCTCGTCGTGGAATTCCTCCATCGAGTGGTTCAGCAGTTGCCCGGCGGGGATGCCCAGCATGTCGCACAGGCGCTGGTTGACGTACAGGATGCGGCCGTGCGCGTCCGTTTGCCACATACCGTCCTGCGCCGTTACGCTCAGGTGCTGGTAGCGCATGAGGCTATCGTCCAGCTGTGAACGCGTGCTGGCGAGGTGGGCGCGCAGCCTGCGCATCAGCCACATGGCCGTGCCGGCGGCGGCCAGCAGCAGCAGAGCCAGCCAGACATGCTCCCAGAAGTCGAGCTCCGGCCAGGCTGCGCCCGCCAGCCAGCCCAGCATGATCAGGATGAGGGCGGCGCATGCCGCACTCAGCGTTTCAATCGACCATTTGCTCATCCGCGTCCCTGGCGTCATGGTTGGCCGCGGCGGTGCGCATGGGGCCGCAGCGGGGAAGTATCCGACGCTAGTGTAATACCAATTGTTGTTTTATTGAGAATATTTTGCCATTGGGCAAGCAAAAGGGCCGGCCTTTGCGGTGCCGGCCCTGCCTGCCAAAGGCAGCCTGGCGCGATCAGCCCGTGTTGCGCAGGCCCGCCGCCACGCCATTGATCGACAGCTGGATGCCGCGGTGGACCCTTTCGTCGATCTTGCTTTCCGCCGACAGGGCGCGGTTGCGCTTGATCAATTCCACCTGCAAGTGGTTCAGCGGATCGAGATAGGCGAAGCGGTTCTGGATCGAGCGGGCCAGCAGAGGATTGCCCGCCAGGCGCTCGGTGTTGCCGGTGATCAGCTCCAGGCAGCGCAAGGTGTTGCCATGCTCGTCCGTGATGCGCTTGTAGATGCGTTCGCGCAAGTCCTGGTCCGCCACCAGTTCCGCATAGCGCGAGGCAATCGCCAGGTCCGTCTTGGCCAGCACCATGTCCATGTTCGACAGCAAGGTGGCAAAGAACGGCCATTCGGCATACATGGCGCGCAGGGTGGCGATCTTGTCATCTTTAGCGGCGCCCGCGCCATCGTTGATCCACGCCTCGATGGCGCTGCCGAAGCCGAACCAGCCCGGCAGCAGCAAGCGGCACTGGCCCCAGGAAAAGCCCCAGGGAATGGCGCGCAAGTCTTCGATGCGCTGGTTGGCCTTGCGCGAGGCGGGGCGCGAACCGAGGTTCAGTTCGGCGATTTCCGCAATCGGCGTGGCCGAGAAGAAATACTCCGTAAAACCCGGCGTTTCATACACGAGGTGGCGGTACGCGTGATAGGCGAGGTCCGACAGCTGCGCCATCACGGCTTCGAACTGCGCCAGCTGGCTCGCGTGCGCGGGATTGGCCGCCTGCGGCGCCAGGCTCGCTTCCAGGGTGGCGGCCACCAGCAATTCTAGGTTGCGCCGGCCGATTTCCGCGTTGGAAAACTTCGAGGCGATGATTTCACCCTGTTCCGTCAGGCGGATCTGGCCGTTGACGGTGCCCGGCGGCTGGGCCAGGATGGCTTCGTAGCTGGGTCCGCCGCCACGGCCCACCGTGCCGCCGCGGCCATGGAACAGGCGCAGCTTGACGCCGGCCTTCTGGAAATCGGCGACCAGCGCCAGTTCCGCCTTGTACAGTTCCCAGTTCGAGGTGAGGAAACCGCCATCCTTGTTCGAATCCGAATAGCCGAGCATGACTTCCTGCAATTGTCCCTGCTTGGCAATCAATTGCTTGACCAGCGGCAAGGCCATGACCTGGCTCATGATGCCGGCCGCGCGCTGCAGGTCGGGTATCGTTTCAAACAGGGGGATGACCATCAGCTCGCACGTGCTGTCGCCGCCTGCCGCCTTCCAGTCGGTGCGCAGCAAGCCCGTCTCCTTTTGCAGCAGCAACACTTCCAGCAAGTCGGACACGGTTTCCGTGTGCGAAATGATGTAGTTGCGGATGGCGCGCGCGCCGTAGCGCTGGCGGATGTCGCGCGCCGCGCGCAGGATCGCCAGCTCGGAATCGGTTTCCGTGGCGTAGCCGATGTAGGGCGAGTACAGCAAACGCGGCTGGGCCAGTTCATTGAGCAGCAGCGCCTGCTTGTCTTCCTCGGACAGGCTCGTGTAATCGGCGGCCACGCCGCTTTTCGCGAACAGCTCGGCCAGCACTCTTTCGTGCACGTCGGAAGTCTGGCGCATGTCCAGTGAAGCCAGGTGGAAACCGAAGATGTCGGCTGCGCGCGCCAGGGTGGCCAGGCGCGGGCGCACGAGGGCCGCGCCGTGGTGCGATTCGAGCGAGGCGACGATGGTGCGCAAGTCGGCGACAAACGCGGCCGCGTCCGGATACGCTGCGGCCGTGCCCACTTCCTTGCGCAGGATGTTGGTGGCGCCCAGGGCGCGCGCCGTGGCGGCCAGGCGCGCATAGATGCCGATCAGGGCGCGGCGGTAGGGTTCGTCGCTGCGGTGCGGCGAGGCATCCGGCGACTGGTCGGCCAGCGCCTGCAATTCGGCGCTCACGCCCACCATTAGGGTCGAGACGGACAATTCCGCGCCCAGCGTGTGCACTTCGTCGAGGTAAAAGTCGAGGATGGTGGTGGCGTGGCGCGCCAGCGCATGCTGCATGGTGCCGGCATTCACGTTGGGGTTGCCGTCGCGGTCGCCGCCGATCCAGCTGCCCATCTGCACGTAGGCGGCGTTGATGGGCTCGATGGTGCCGTCGCCATTCGGGTATTCGGCGGCGATATCGTCCTCGATATCGTCATACAGGCCCGGCAGTTCGCGCAGGAAGGTGATGCGGTAGTAGGACAGGGCGTTTTCGATCTCGTCGGCCACCGTCAGCTTCGAGTAGCGCAGCATGCGCGTCTGCCACAGGGTGGAAACGCGCGAGCGCAGCAGCTGCATGTTGGCTTGCCGCTCTTTCGGCGTCTGCGGCACGTCGCGCTCGGCCAGCAGGCGGGCGATGTCGTGCTCGGCGTCGAGAATGCTCTTGCGCTGCACTTCCGTCGGGTGGGCCGTCAGCACGGGGGCGATCAGGGCGTCCTGGAAGAAGGTGTCGACGGTCTTGCGGGGCACGCCGGCGGCGCGCAGTTTTTTCAGCGCGAAGCTGATGCTGCCCTTTTGCGCCGGCGAGCCGGCCAGCAGGTGGGCGCGGCGGCGGCGGATGTGGTGTTGATCTTCCGCAATGTTGGCCAGGTGCGAAAAGTAGGAAAAGGCGCGCACGACGGAAATCGTCTGTTCGCGGCTCAATTCCTTGAGCATGGCGTCGAGTTCCAGCGCGGCACCCGCGTCCGCTTCGCGGCGGAAGCGCACGGACGTCTGGCGTATGGTTTCCACCACATTGAAGACGGCGTCGCCTTCCTGTTCGCGCAGCACGTCGCCCAGCAGGCGGCCCAGCAGGCGGATGTCTTCTTTCAGCGGCGCGTCCTTGTCGGAGCCGGCCGCTGGGACTATTTCTGGTGCTACTGCGTCATTGAGCATAATAAAGAACCAAAGTAAGTGTAAAAGCAAGGGAATGTGGATCGCACCGGGCGTTTGGCCGCAGAGGGGAGGGGGCGCATGATAAAATTTGTGGTCTTCAACATGGACGCTAGCCTGACTTGGCCTTCTAGGCTAAGGGATAACGATTATAGCGAGGCCGGGCGCCACCCGATACAAATTGATATCGGACGGGTGAATTGGCAACGCCAATCGCAACGACAATGACAGCGAAAGAACTTGTTTTGAAAGCATCCGAATTGACTCCAAACATACCCGCCCGCCTGGTGATCGCCACGCGCGAGAGCCGTCTTGCCATGTGGCAAGCTGAACACGTGCGTGCACGCCTGGCCGCCCTGTATCCGCAGTGTAGCGTTGAAATTCTCGGCATGACCACACGCGGCGACCAGATTCTGGACCGCGCCCTGTCCAAGGTAGGCGGCAAGGGCCTGTTCGTCAAGGAACTGGAAGTAGCGATGGAAGAAGGCCGCGCCGACCTGGCCGTGCATTCGCTGAAAGACGTGCCGATGGAGTTGCCGGATGGCTTTGCCCTGGCCGCCATCCTCGAGCGCGAAGACCCGCGCGATGCGTTCGTGTCCAACGATTACGCCAGCCTGGCCGAGCTGCCGCATGGCGCCGTCGTCGGCACCAGCAGCTTGCGCCGCCAGTCGCTGATCGCCGCGCGCTATCCGCACCTGACGATTTTGCCCCTGCGCGGCAACCTCGATACGCGTTTGGGCAAGCTGGACCGTGGCGATTACGCCGCCATCATCCTGGCGGCCGCCGGCCTGAAGCGCCTGGGCCTGGCGTCGCGCATCCGCGCCGTGCTGGCGCCGGAAGACAGCTTGCCGGCCGCCGGCCAGGGCGCCATGGCGATCGAGATCCGCAGCGGGCGCGCCGACGGCGCCGACCTGGTGCGCCTGCTGGCGCCGCTGAACCATACCGATACGGCGCAAGCCGTCACGGCCGAGCGCAAGGTGTCGAAGATCTTCGGCGGCAGCTGCCAGATTCCGCTGGCCGCGTTTGCCACCGTCGAGGGTGAACAGATGCGTTTGCGCGCCATGGTCGCCACGCCTGACGGCGCGCGCATGGCTAGCGCCGACGTCAGTGGCCCGTCTAGCGCGCCGGAACTGCTGGGTGAACAGGTGGCCGAACTGCTGCGCGGGCAAGATGCCGCCGCTATCCTCGCCTCGTGCGCCGTCACGCCAGACAACCATGAAGGCCTGGCGCCGCATGCCTGACACCGTGGTGATCACGCGGCCCGCGGCGCAAGCGGGGCCGCTGGCCGCCCGCATCGCGGCGCTGGGCTGGCCCGTGACCTTGTTGCCGCTGCTGGAAATCCACGCGCTCGATGGCGAAGAGGAATGCGCGCAGCTGCAAGCTGTGCTGGCGCGCCTGGCCGAGTACGATCTGGTGGCCTTCGTCTCGCCCAACGCCATCGACTGCGTCTTTGCGCACTTGCCCGCCTGGCCATCCGGCCTGCCGCTGGCCGTAGTGGGCGAGGGCAGCCGGATGGCATTGGGGGCGTACGGCGTCACGGAGGCCAATGCGACCATCACTAGCCCGCTCGATACGGCGCGCAGCGATTCCGAACATCTGTTGCTGGCGCTGGACTTGCCGGCCCTGCGCGGCAAGCGCGTGCTGATTGTGCGCGGCGATGGCGGACGCGATTACCTGGCCGACGGCTTGCGCGCCGCCGGTGCCGAAGTCGAGTTCGTCATAGCCTACCGCCGCAAGGTACCAAAGCTGACACCGGCCTTGCGGGCGACCCTGGAAAATCTGTTGCAGCATAATAATGACTGGATCATCACCAGCTCGGAAGCGCTGCGCGGTTTGCTGGCGCTGCTCGAGGAACTGGATGGCAAAAAGATAGCTGTTGCGAAAATGCAACAGCAGCATCTGATCGTGCCGCACGCCCGCATTGCACAAACGGCGGCGGCCCTGGGTTTTGCCCGTGTCACCTTGACAGGATCAGGCGACGCAGGAGTGCTCGCCGCGTTACAATCACGACCATGAACGAAATGCCTACACTCTCCGAACCGAATGCAACGCCTGGCAGCGCCGTGAAGACGGCGCCGCAGGCGGCCGACCAACCTGCCGGCCGCGCGCCGACCCTGCTCGAACAGCTGCAAAAGCCCATGAGCATCGCCGTCATCGTGCTGGCCGTGCTGCTGGCTGCGCAAAGCTGGTCGACCAGCAAGCAAATCCGCAACCTGCGCGAAGAAGTGGCCAAGCGCCTGCAAAAGGGCGATGTCAGCAACGCCGAAACGGGCGTGCTGGCGCGCAACGTGCAAGAAGGCACGAAAGAGCTGGAAATCAAGGTGGGCGCGCTGGAAAACCGCCAGAGCGAAACGCAAAGCCAGCAGCTGGCGCTGGAACAACTGTATAACGACTTGTCGAAGAACCGCGACGAGTGGGCGCTGACGGAAATCGAGCAAGTACTGTCGACGGCCAGCCAGCAGCTGCAACTGGCCGGCAACGTGCCCGGCGCGCTGATCGCCCTGCAAAACGCGGACCGCAGCCTGTCGCGCTCGGACAAGCCGCAATTCATCACCATCCGCCGCGCCATCGGCCGCGACATGGAAAAACTCAAGGCCCTGCCCAGCGTCGATTCGACGGGCGTGGCCCTGCGCCTCGATGCCGTGATCGCCCAAGTCGACTCGCTGCCGATGCTGTCCGATGAAACGCCGGCCTTGCCGGCCGCACCGGAAAAACCGGGCAAGGCCAGGGCCAAGCCCGTGCGCGATGCTAGCGGCAAGCTGGTAGGGCCGCCGGCGCCGGAACCGCTGCTGCAAAAAGTGCGCGACGGCTTCAATACCTGGAGCGGCGACATGTGGGCCGACGTGCGTCAATTGATACGCATCCGCCGCGTCGATACGCCGGAAGCGCTGATGCTGTCGCCGACGCAATCGTATTTCTTGCGTGAAAACGTCAAGCTGCGCCTGCTCAATGCCCGCATGGCCTTGTTGTCGCGCAATGAAACCGCCTTCAGGAATGATCTGATCGCCGCGCAGGATGCGCTGGCCAAGTATTTCGACACCCGTGCCAAGAGCACGCAGACGGCGCAAGCCCTGCTGCGCCAGGTACAGGGCAGCAACCTGGCCATCGAAATGCCAACCTTGTCCGACAGCCTGACGGCTGTGCGCAACTACAAAGCGAAGTCCTGAGCCCATGCGTCTATTTCTCTGGTTACTCGCCCTGATGGCCGCGGCGATCGGTATCGCCGTGACGGCCCGTTTCAACCCCGGCAACGTGGTGCTGTTCTATCCGCCTTACCGCATCGACTTGTCGCTGAACTTCTTCCTGCTGCTGCAGGTCGTGCTGTTCGTGCTGCTGTACCTGCTGGTGCGCGCCGTGCGCGCCACCGTGCGCATGCCGGCGCAAGTGGCGGCCTACCGCCAGCGCAAGCGTGAGCGCGATGGCAACAAGGGTTTGCGCGAAGCCTTGAAAGCCCTGTTCGAAGGCCGTTTCGGCCATGCCGAGAAGGCCGCCTTGCGCGCCGCCGAGCTGGAAGAAAACGCCGGCCTGGCCGCGCTGATCGGCGCGCGCGCCGCGCACCGCATGCGCCAGTCCGAACGCCGCGACAGCTGGCTGGCCCGCGTCGAAAGCGATGCGAGCCTGAAGACGGCCCGTTTGATGACGGTGACGGAATTACTGGTCGACGACCACCAGCCGGAAGCGGCACTGGCGGCCGTGCGCGAACTCAATGCCAGCGGCACGCGCCATATCCACGCCCTGCAATGGTCGCTGAAGGCCGAGCAGCAGGCGAAGAACTGGCCGGAAGTGCTGCGCCTCGTGCGTTCGCTCGACAAGCACCGCGCCCTGCATCCGGCCCTGTCGTCGCGCCTGCGCGAGCTGGCCTACGACCATTTGCTGTCCGACCAATCGCATGACGCCGAATCCTTGATGCGCGTGTGGTCCACCGTGCCCAGCGCGGACCGGGTCAAGCCGTACATCGCCTGCCGCGCCGCCACGGCCCTGAATGCACGCGGCTTGCACGACGAAGCGCGCCTGGTGTGCGAAGAGTCGCTGGCCGCCGACTGGGACGAACGCGTCGTGCGCGCCTACCGCGAAGCGGCGGCCCCGAGCGGCACGCCAGCCCTGCTGCTGCAGATCGAGCATTGCGAGCAATGGATGAAACAGCGTCCGCTGGATGCGGAACTGGCCCTGACCCTGGGCACCTTGTGTCTCAAGCAAAAACTATGGGGCAAGGCCCAGCGCCACCTGGAGCAAGCCCTGTCGGACGCCAGCGAGCCGCAAATGGTGCGCGACGCCCACCTGAAGCTGGCGCAGATGCACGATGCCTTGCAGCAAACGGAACAGGCCGCCGCGCATTACCGGCAGTGCGCGCTGGCGACCATCCTGTAAGGTGAGTATTCAGACGTAAAAAAGCCGTTCAGTGCAGACTGAACGGCTTTTTTGTGTGTGCTGACCCGTCCTGGAATAAGTTGACACTTTTTCGACGCAAAGAAGGAGTGTCAAATGGAACAAGGGTTTAGGCGCAGCCAGCGCGATTACAGTCTGGCTTTTAAATTGAGCGTTGTCGAGCAGGTGGAAAAAGGCGAGATGACGTACAAGCAG
>NZ_JBNYXM010000018.1:0-107500 GCF_051380665.1 Janthinobacterium lyxosi | reverse complement strand
GCTTCCTCCAGATTCGCAGTCGCCCGCGACACCCTTGCCGTTCGGCTAACTCTTCCCCTTGTCGGGCGAGTAGAGGACTTGCACCTCCAAGTAAGTGCGCCCTGCCGGGCGCACCATGAAAAAAAAGCAGCCTGCGGGCTGCTTTCTTCATTTACTCGGCGGCGCGCCACTCGCTCAGGTAGTGCTGCGGCGTGCGGCCCAGGATGCGGCGGAACATGGCGCTGAAGGCGCTGGGGCTGGCGTAGCCCAGCGCATAGGCGATGGCCGCCACGCCTTCGCCCCGGTCCAGGCGGCAGAAGGCCTCGGCCAGGTGGACTTGCTGCAGCCATTGGCGGTAATGCAAGCCCGTTTCCTTGGGAAACAGACGGATCAGGGTGCGCGCGCTGGCGCCCGCATCCTGCGCCCAGTCCTCGATGCTGCGCCGGCTGCCCGGGGCGCTCATGATGGCCGAGCAGACGGCCACCAGGCGCCGGTCGCGCGGCCAGGGTATGGCGATGGGCACGGTATCGGCTGCTGTCAGCTCCGACAGGATCAGGTGCGCCAGCCAGTCGCCGCGCCCCGCCAGCGCATATTCGATCGGTTCGGCCAGCAAGGCCAGGATCAGCTCGCGCAGCAGCCGGCTCACTTCCAGCACCTTGCAACCGGCGCCATGGGGGGCCGCTACCTGCGCATCGATGTACACGGTGCGCATGCTCAGTTCGCTCAAGATGTGGACTTCATGCACGACACCAACGGGTATCAGCAGGGCGCGTCGAGGCGGCAAGATCCATACGCCGTGCTCGGTGGAGACGCGCATCACGCCTTCCGTCGCATACAGCAGTTGTGCCCGCACATGGCTGTGCGGCGCCGTGTAGTCTCCCGCCGGATATTGCCTGGACATGGCCGTCACGGGCCGCGGCACGTGCTGGTAATCGTGCGAGCTGGTGCTGCGGCTGAACGGCACGCCATCGGGGTGGGTCTGGGCGGGTTGGTGGGTGTACATGTGGGCCGTTGGATTGTCACCTGATTGTCACTCAGTTGTCACTTAAGCGACGATTATTGGAAGTTATCAGTTCAGTGGCCATACTATACTGGGTTCTTTGTCGGGCCGCCCGCTGTGCCCGATCATTGCGGAAGATACATGCACACAATCACACCTGCCCCAGCACTGGCCACGCCTGTGCCGGCGGCTCCCTCGCTTCATAGTTCCCAACAACAATCTGGTCTGGCCATGCACATCCTGGGCGCCGTCGCCTTCGTGCATTTGCTCAATGACTTGATCCAGGCATTATTGCCGTCGATTTACCCGATGCTGAAAGCCGAGTTTTCACTCAGTTTTACCCAGGTCGGCCTTATAACCCTGACGTTCCAGTGCACGGCATCGTTGCTGCAGCCCTGGATCGGCTTGTACACGGACCGCCGTCCGCTGCCATTCCTGTTGCCGGTCGGCATGTGTTTTACGCTCGCCGGCGTACTGATGCTGTCCATCGTCTCCACCTTCCCGACCCTCTTGATCGCCGCGGGCCTGATCGGTGTCGGTTCCTCGACCTTCCACCCGGAAGCGTCGCGCGTGGCGCGCATGGCGTCGGGCGGGCGCTACGGCTTTGCCCAATCGCTGTTCCAGGTGGGCGGCAATGTGGGCTCCGCGCTGGGGCCGTTGCTGGCGGCCGCCGTCATCGTGAACCGCGGCCAGGGCAATATCGCCTGGTTCAGTCTGCTGGCCGTGCTGGCCATCGGCGTGCTGTACAAGGTCAGCCACTGGTACAGCGGCCACCTGGCCAGCTTCAAGCCGAAAGCGGGCGGCCATGGGCCGAATCTGTCGCGCAACAAGGTGATCGGTGCGCTGGGCGTGCTGGCCCTGCTGGTGTTCTCGAAGTACATCTACATGGCCAGCTTGTCGAGTTATTACACCTTTTATCTGATGGACAAGTTCCACCTGTCCATCGGCGCGGCGCAGCTGTACCTGTTCCTGTTCCTTGCCGCCGTGGCGGCCGGCACCTTCATGGGCGGCCCCATCGGTGACCGCATCGGCCGCAAGCGCGTGATCTGGATTTCCATCCTGGGCGCCGCGCCTTTCACCTTGCTGCTGCCGTATGTCGACCTGTTCTGGACGGCCGTATTGACGGTGATCATCGGCTTCGTGATTTCGTCCGCGTTTTCCGCCATCGTCGTCTTCGCGCAGGAACTGGTGCCGGGCAAGGTGGGCATGATCGCGGGGATTTTCTTTGGCCTGATGTTCGGCGTCTCCGGCATCGCCGCCGCCGCCATGGGCCACCTGGCCGACGTGGCTGGCGTCGCCTATGTGTACAAAGTCTGCTCCTACCTGCCGCTGCTGGGCATCCTGACGGTGCTGCTGCCGCATATCGAGCAGGCGAAAAAATAAGCCAGCGTCGCGGGAGGGCTTGACGGCCCGCCCGCGCGCATGCGATATTCTTCCCATGATCTCTTCCATCCTCCATCCAGTTTTTGCATACCGCGCCGCCGCTGCGCTGTGTCCGTGTACCTGGCTTCGTGAGGATGCGGCCCGGCGCCGTTAAACTTTTTACTCCTCATTCCGATGGCCACAGTGTTGAAAAACCTGTGGCCATTTTCTTTTTCTGCAGCGCCAATGAAAGTCCCGCATGACACTCCATTTGTACGACACGTATAGCCGCAGCCTGCGGCCCTTCGAGACCATCACCCCGGGCCAGGCGGGCCTGTACGCCTGCGGCCCCACCGTCTACGATTACGCGCATATCGGCAACCTGCGCACCTATCTGTTCGTCGACGGCTTGCGCCGCGCGCTCGAGTTCAACGGCCTGCAGGTGCGCCACGTGATGAATATCACGGACGTGGGCCACCTGACGTCGGATGCGGACAGCGGCGACGACAAGATCGAGGCACGCAGCGCCCGCAGCGGCAAGTCCGCCTGGGACATCGCTGCCGAATTCACGCGCGCGTTCGAGGGCGATCTGCGCCAGCTCAATATCCTGCCGCCTACCGTCTGGTGCCGCGCCACCGACCACATCGCCGAACAGATCGCCTTCATCCTCGATCTGGAAGCCAGGGGGTATGCCTACCGCACCGACGACGGCATCTATTTCGACACCACGCGCCAGGACGATTATGGCAAGCTGGCGCGCCTGAAGCGCGATGGCCTGCAGGCGGGAAAAAGGGTGGAGCTGGGAGAGAAGCGCGATATCTGCGACTTCGCGCTGTGGAAGTTCAGCGGCGTGCCGGGCCAGCGCCAGATGGAGTGGGACAGCCCCTGGGGCCTGGGTTTTCCGGGCTGGCACATCGAATGCTCGGCCATGGCGGAAAAGCACCTGGGGACGTACTTCGACATCCATTGCGGCGGCGAAGACCACGTGGCCGTCCACCATAGCAACGAGATCGCGCAAACGCAGGCGCGCCACGGCACGCGCCTGGCCAATTTCTGGCTGCATGGCGCCTTCCTCAAGACGCAGGATGCGAAGATGTCGAAATCCTCGGGCGACTTTTTGCGCCTGCAAAGCCTGCTGGAGCAGGGTGTCGATCCGCTGGCATACCGCTACCTGTGCCTGGGCGCCCATTACCGCAGCAGCCTCAATTTTACGGACGACGCCCTGCGCGCCGCCGCCAGCGGCCTGGCGCGCCTGCGCTCTACCGTGCAAAGCCTTGGCGAGGCGCGGGGCGAGGCCGATCCCGCGTGGCTGGCGCGTTTTACGGCGTGCATCAACGATGACCTGAATTATCCGCGCGCGCTGGCCGTGGCCTGGGAACTGCTGAAAAGCGGGCTCGCGGATGCCGTGAAAAAGGCTACCTTGGCCCGCTTCGATGCAGCCCTGGGGCTCGATCTGCTGGCCTGGCAGCCGGCGCAGGTGGACCTACCGCAGCAGGTGCAGGCGTGGATGGTGGAGCGGGCCGGCGCCCGCGCGCAGCGCCTGTGGGCCGAGGCGGACCGCTTGCGCGACCTGGCGCGCGCGGCCGGCTATGACATCGACGATACGCCGCAGGGCCAGCAGGCGCGTCTCTTGTGACGATGCTATCCGTGCCAGTGCGGCATAATGGCCGCCAGATGAAACTGGAGATGCCGTGAAGCGTAGCGTACTGTTGTTGAGTTGTTGTCTTGCCTTCTCGTCTGCCCAGGCGGCCAGCGAGTGTCCGGGCTTTCCCGCACTGGCTACGTCGGGCGAGGCGCTGCTGGCGCAGCTGCGCGCATTGCCGCCCGTCGGCATCGATCGCGAGCTGCAGGCGTGCGCGCCGAAAACCATCATTGATTTTGCGTACAGCGGTGGGGTGCTGTGCCGCTTTGGCGTTGACAAGGAGAACGTGGAGGCGGCGACGGCCGCCATCACGCGCCTGGCCGATGGCGGTGAACTGGTCGAATACCTGTATCTGTTCCCGTATGCGCCGGACTCGCACGCGCGCTTGGCAGCGCTGCTGGCCGCGCATTTTAGCCAGGTCGACAAGGCGGCCTATCCGGCCTTCCTGCAGGCCGCCAGGCCGGGCAAGGAAACCACGGCCCTGTTCACGCATGGCGGCTTTTATATCTCGCTGGGCAAACCCACCGAAGGCGATCCTGCTGAATGGTATTCGAATGTGATCTTTGAAAAGATGGACAAGCCTGCGCTGGGCGTGCGCAAAGTCTGCCAGGAGGGGAGCGATGGCTGAAGCCGACGCCTTTCCGGCGGCATTGGCCGGCACCTTGGCGCAGTTGTTGCCCGCGCTGGCCACAGGCCAGCTGCATGGGCCGTCGGAACCGTTTGACGTGCATCAGGATGGCCGCCTGCTGCGCATTCCCGTGCGCACTTACTATGACCGCGAGCAGTTGCTGGCCTGTACGCAGCTGGCAGGCGACGCAGGCGTGCTCGCCCTGTGCCTGGGCACGCGCCACCATGACGGCCATCTGCGCGAAGCGTGTTTAAGACAGCTGTTGCTGCAGGAGCGGGCGTGGACGGTGCCGTTCGTCGTGCACTTGTGCGGCGAATATGTGCTGGAGATTGTCGAAAGAATTGGCGCGGTACTGCCGGCCTGGAATGCGCAGGCGCTGGCGCGCTACCTGCGGGGGAATCCCGCGTATCTCGCCACGCTGGAGCGGCGCGCCGTCAGCTACTGGCACTGCTACTACCGCAGGCGCTACCCCGCATGGGAAGACTATCCGGGATGCAGGGCCATGGCGGCCCTGCGTGCACTGGCGCTGCTTACGCCTCGATAAAGCGCATCTTGAAGCTGCGGCCCTTGATGTTGCCGAAGTCGCGGCCCAAGGAGTTACCGGCGTTGAGGCGCTTGAAGGCTGCTTCTGCGACCTTGCGATCGAGTGCCACGTAGGTCATGAACTCGAACACGTTGATCTTGCCCACTTGCTCCTTGGTCAGGCCCGCATCGCCCGTCAGCGCGCCCAGCAAGTCGCCCGGGCGCAGCTTGTCCTTCTTGCCGCCCATGATGCACAGGGTGACCATCGGCGCCGGCAGCGCCTCGATCCCGTCATCTTCAGCCAGTTCCTTCAGGTCGTGCCATTCGGCGGCGCTGTTCTGGTACTGCTCGATCAGCTTGACCCATTTTTTCTCGTTTGGCGCGCACAGCGACAGGGCCAGGCCCTTCTTGCTGCCGCGGCCCGTGCGGCCGATGCGGTGGATATGCACTTCCGTGTCTTTCGAGACGTCGACGTTGATCACGGCGCCCAGGTCGGAAATGTCGAGCCCGCGCGCGGCAACGTCTGTGGCGACCAGCACGGAGCAGCTGCGGTTGGCAAACAGCACGAGGATTTCATCGCGCTCGCGCTGTTCGAGCTCGCCATACAGGGCCAGCGCGGAAAAGCCTTGCTGGCGCAGTTCTTCGGCCAGTTCGCGGCAATGCACCTTGGTGTTGCAGAAGGCCAGCGTGGATTCCGGCTTGAAGTGTTTCAATAGCTTGCCGACGGCGCTATTGCGCTCGTCGAAGCCGATTTCATAGAAGCGCTGCTCGATCTTGTCGTTGTCGTGCTGCGCCTCGACCGTCACTTCCAGGGGATTGACGAGGAACGATGCCGTGGCGCGGCGGATATCTTCCGGATACGTGGCCGAGAACAGCAGGGTCTGGCGGCGTGCGGGGCAGGCGCTGACGATGCCGGCGATTTCCTCGTAAAAGCCCATGTCCGTCATGCGGTCCGCTTCATCGAGTACCAGCGTTTGCACATGGTTCAGATTGATGGTGCCGCGGCCCAGATGGTCGCGCATGCGGCCCGGCGTGCCCACCACGATGTGGGCGCCGTGTTCCAGCGAGGCGATTTGCGGGCGCATCGGCGCGCCGCCCGTCAGGGTCAGGATCTTGATGTTGCCGGCCGCGCGGGCCAGGCGGCGCAGCTCATTGGCCACCTGGTCGGCCAGTTCGCGCGTGGGGCACAGCACCAGGCCTTGCACGGCAAACCAGGCCGGATTGAGCTTGTGCAGGATGCCGATGCCGAAGGCGGCCGTCTTGCCGCTGCCCGTCTTGGCCTGGGCGATCAGGTCGCGGCCATCGAGCACCGCCGGCAGGCTTTGTGCCTGGATGGTGGTCATCTCGTGGTAGCCGAGCGAGTCCAGATTGGCCAGGAAGGCGGGCGTCAGCGGCAGGCTGGAAAAAGAATTGGTGGCGGTGGTGGTGGTGTTCATAGGGGCGGAGCCGGTAAAAAGCGGGTGGATGGGCACAGTCTACAGGCGTTCTACGCCCTTGTGCGGATGGTGGTGTGGAAGCTGGCGGCAAACGGCCGCCGGCGTTGGGGTCAGTTGTCAGGCGCCCAGATGGGCAAGCCGGTGAGATCAAGGCCGGCGTCGCGCGTCCACACGGGCAGGCCCGTGGCATCGGTCGGCTCCAGCAATTCGAGCTGCACCTGCTTCAACGCCACCTTGCGCGCGCGCGCGCGGCGCTGCGGTTCCCGCGCCGGTTCTGGCGCCTCGTGCGCTGGCAGCGGGCCGAAGCCGGGCAAGTCGATGGTGGCGTTGTCTTTTTTATCTCTCATTTCTGGACCTCTGGTCCCTGGCTTGCGAAGGCCAAGGGGCGGGCAACCTGCTGTCCGCCTATGTCTATACGCTTTAACTTCATCCACAAAACAAAAGCCCGGCTACAGGAGTCGGGCTCATTGTGAATATCATCGGCAGGAAAAGCAGACCCGCGGATTTAAGTGCGGCACGCAGTGTATCACAGGCGTGCCGCGCTGTGGGAGGCGCCGCAATGTACCGATGCGCTATCAGCGGAAGCTCAGTGCTCCTGTGAGGTCACCCGGCGGCAGCGCGCCGCGCGCCGCAAAGGCATCGTTGCGTACTTTCAGGCCTTCGAGCAGCGGCAGGTCGTGCAGGCGCGTGATCAGGCGCAGGATGGACGTGGTGTCGTAGAAATTGTGGTCGACGGCGCCTTTCTTCGCGTACGGCGAGATGACGATGGCGGGAATGCGCGTGCCCGGCCCCCATCGGTCGCCTTTTGGCGGCGCCACGTGATCCCACCAGCCGCCGTTTTCGTCAAACGTGATCACCACGATCATGTCTTTCCACTGCGGCGATTCCTTCAGATGCTGGATGACGTTGGCCACGTGCTGGTCGCCCGACTCGATATCCGAGTAGCCCGCGTGCAGGTTCAGATTGCCCTGCGGCTTGTAGAAGGTCACGGCGGGCAGCTTGCCCGCCACGGCGGCGGCGAGGAATTTGTTCGAGATCGGGCTGTCGCCCGTGCCGCCGTCGCGCAGGTGTTCGGCGCGCGCGGCGGTGCCTGGCGCGAACTGCTTGAAGTAGTTCAGCGGCTGGTGGTGGAACTGGAAGTTCGGCTTGCTGCCGCCGCCCTTGTGCTCGAGCGCCGCTTGCCAGCCGCCGCCATACCACGCCCAGCTGACGCCCTTGCGCGACAGCAGGTCGCCGATGGTGTCATAGGTTTGCGGCGGCAAGGTGTTCGCGTCGGCCGGGTCGGCATGCAGCGGATCGCCGTCAAAGGCGGGGCGGACGTAACTCGGTTGATATGGCGGCGCCATGGTGTTGACTGCATAGCCGTCCGGCGTGAGGGCGCCGTCGTTCACGTACTTCGGCTTGCCATCGAGCGCGGAGGCGGGGCAGTCGGGCGAAATGGCCAGGCGCACGCCTTGCGGGCCGTCGGACAGCACGGCGATCTTTTTCTTCGCTGCCGTATCAAGCGCATTGAAATATTCGTTGGCGCGGCCCGTGACGAGGAACTGGTGGTTCATGTAGGAGCCGCCGAAGGCCGCCATGAAGAAGTTGTCGCACAGGGTGTACTGCTCGGCGATCTGCCACAGGTTCAGGTTTTTCGCCGTTTCGCCGTAATGTCCCATCACCAGGCCGCCGCTGTCGGCCCACGCGGCAAAGCCGTCGTTCTTGCCGCCGTTGATCTGCATCTGGTTGTTATAGAAGCGGTGCACCAGGTCGCGCGTGATGATGCTCTCGGGCAGAGGCTTGCCGGCTGCGTCGCTCAGTTTGTAGGGCGCGTTCGGCAGGCCGGAAATCTGGTCTTCCTTGATCAGGTAATCGACGCCGCCGATATTTTGCTGGTTCGGCACCAGGCCGCCCCAGATCTTGGGCAGGGTGGCCAGCGGCTTGCCGTCGCGGTCCAGCTGCTGCGCCTGTTCTTGCGTGACGGCGGACAGGGGCGCGCTGGTGCCGGGGAAGTTGGCGAACAGGTTGTTGAAGCTGCGGTTTTCCAGATAAATCACGACCACGTTCTTGACGTGCGCTTTGAGTTTCGCGTCGAGCGAACCCTTGGCGATGGTCTTCCTGGCTGGCGCGGCGTCGGCCAGCGCCGGCAGGCTGGCGGCCAGGCCGACTGCGGAAGCGGCCTGGAAAATGCGCCGGCGCGAGGGATTGGCGGGTTGGTCGGCCGGATCGGCTGGCAGGGCGGGGGCGAGGTCCTTCACACATTCTCCTTGGGTGTCTCTATGGGCACGGGCGTTGGCGGCAATGGCCGGCAACGCCCGTGAAGCGGGAAAATTGTATCACCGGCCCTGCGTCGGTGTGAACTATTCAGCTGCTCCTAGAACTGATACCGCACGGTCAACGCCACCTTGCGCGCCGGGCCATACATGCCCGAGTACCACCAGTCCGACACGGAAGCCGTGTACTGCTTGTCGAACAGGTTGGCCACGTTGACGGTAGCAGAGAGTTTGTCGTTGACGTCGTAGCGCGCCATCAGGCTGGCCACCGAGTACGCCTTCTGTTCCCAGTGCAGGGTACTGTTGATCTGCCACGCCTCGATGTTGGAATACACGCGGCTCTGCCAGTTCATGCCGCCGCCCACCGTCAGGCGATTCAGCTCGCCAGGCAGCCGATAAGTGGTCCACAGCTTCACCAGATGGCGCGGGAAGGTGGTCTGGATCGCCTTGCCGGCATTGTTTTCCGTCTGGCTGTACGACCACGAGGCCGACACATTCCAGCTTGGCGTGAGGGCGCCCGTCGCTTCAAGGTCGATGCCCTTGGTTTCGGCGCCCTTGATGGTGCGGAACGCAGGATCGTTGGAGCCGGGCAGGGTGTGGCCAGGGTCCGATTCGGCCAGGTTTTTCTGGCGGATCAGATATAGCGCGGCGGCCGTGTTCAGGCGGCCATCGAACCAGCCACTCTTGATGCCCGCTTCAAAGGTCTTGCCTTCGCGCGGCGCCAGCAGCTTGCCGTAGCGGTCTTGCGAGGCTTGCGGCTGGTATATGGTGGAGTAGCTGGCGTAGGCGCTGTGCGTGCCGTCGATGTCGTACACCAGGCCGCCGTACGGCGTGAAGACGCTGCTGTCCGAGGCTGGCGACGCGCTGAAAAATTGCACGCTAGGCGCGTCCGAGATGTAGTTTTCGCTGTAGCGCAGTACTTTTGCCCCGGCGATCAGTTTCAGGCGCTCGGACAGCGTAAAGCGGCTGGCCGCGTAGGCGCTGGCCTGGCGGCGCGTGCTGTCGTAGGTGACGAAGGTATCGCCAAACACGGGCGTTGCCATGCGATTCCAGCGGTACAGGTTGACGGGCGTGCCCTGGATGTTCTTGTCGCGGCGGCCATCCGTCGTGCTTTGAAATTCGTTGTAGTCCATGCCCAGTACCAGTTCGTGCTGGCGGCCGAACGCGCTGAACGGGCCGCGCACGTTGACGTCCACGCTGTTGACCTGGAGCTGGTAATCGCGGTAGTCGGCGCTCATGCGCAGGCCAGCGCCTGTGGCCTGGTCGGGAAAGGCGCTACTCACGTTCATGAACACGGAGCGCTCTTCCTGCGAGGACTGCACGCGGTTGGCCGAAATTTTCAGCTTCCAGTCGTTCGCCAGCGCGTGTTCCAGGGTGACGAAGAGGTCGGTCGAATTGGTGTCGAAGCGATTCGACTTGGCCGCCGGGCTGAAGGAGCGCGGCAGGTCCGTCATGGCGCCATTGCTGTAGAACAGGGGGAAGCCCAGGTAGGACAGGGATCCGTTCGAGCGCTTGCGCTGGTGCGTGACGCCGGCTGTCAGTTTCGTGCCGGCGGACAGGTCCGCCTCGACCACGCCATACAGCACTTTCTTGTCGCGGCTGTAGCCGTCGATGATGCCGTCGCCTTCCTCGTACACCGTCACCAGGCGGCCGCGCACCGTGCGCGCCTCGTTCAGCGGACCCGCGATGTCGGCCATGGCGCGCCGTTCATCGTAGGAACCCAGCTCGCCCTCGATGGACGCCTGGAACTGCGCCGTCGGCTTCTTGCGTACCATGTTGATGGCGCCCGAGGCATCGCCCGCGCCCGTCATCAGGCCCGAGGCGCCGCGCAGCACTTCGATGCGGTCGTACAGCGCCATGTCGGCCAGGCTTTGCGACGGTATCGCATTGAGGCCCAGGTTTTCCGAATGCGTGCTGACGCCATCGAGCTGGTAGTTGGTAATCGCATAGCCGCGCGAAGTAAAGCCGGAGCGTTCGCTGCCCAGCGAGAACAGGGTGATGCCCGGCGTTTGCGCCATGACCTGCGCGATGGTGTTCAGGCCCTGGTCCTGCATGCGCTGCTGCGTGATGACGCTGACCGACTGCGGCGTTTCCCTGATCGACAGGCCCAGCGGCGTGGCCGTGGAAACCGGCAGGGTGGAGACATATGCGCCCGAGCCTTCCGTCGCGTCCTGCTGCGCCTTGACCGACACTTCCGGCATCATCGACAGCGCCTCGCCGCCCGCTACGGCATCGGCCTGGCGCAGCACATAGCTGCCATTGGCGCTGCGCTCGGCCTTCAGGCCCGTGCCGCGCAGCACGCCGTTCAGGGCGGTCAGCACGTCGTGGCGGCCGCTCAAGCCTGTGGACGTCTTGCCGCGCGTCTGTTCCGGCGTAAAGCTGAGGATGACCCTGGACTGGCTGGCGACCTGGCGCAGCGCCGCGGCCAGGTCGCCGGCCGACACCTGGAAGTCCTGGTTGGTCGCTGGCGCTGCCGTGTTTTCCTGCGCCAGGGCTGGCGCCTGGGTGTTCAGCAGCAGGGCCGAACCGATGAAGACGAGTTGGATGGCATACGCCATGCGCTTGATGCGCGGCCTGAAAGACATAGCTTGGGACATGGTTACCTTGTGGTGTAGTCGTCAAAAAGAACGTTGCCTACACAGGTCACGCGAAAAGCGAAAGCGGGTACTGTTTTTTTGCGCTGGCGTCAAAATAAATTTTCAGCGCTGCTGGCGCGCTTCCACCTGCACCCAGTAGCGCGTGCGCAGGCGCACGTCCACCGGCAGGGAATTGGGCAGCGATAGCAGCACGGCGTCCAGGTCGGCCAGAGGGAAGACGCCGGAAATGCGTAGCGCGGCGACGCCATCGTCGCAGCCCAGCAAGCCGTGGCGGTAGCGGCTCAGTTCATGCAGGAAGTCGCGCAGCGGCATGGCGTCGGCCAGCAGCAAGCCCCGGCGCCAGGCCCAGATGTCGGGCGAGACGGCGTGCGCGGGCAGGATTTGTTGCGCCGTCATGCCGCCGCCCTGGCCCGCGTGGATCACGCGGTTGCCGTCGCCATGGCGCGGCGTCAGCCGCACGGCGCCTTCTGCGACGGCGACCAGGGTGTTGCCGTCCGCCTGGCGCACCGAGTAGCGCGTGCCCAGCGCCTGCGCGTGGCCATGCGCAGTTTCGACGAGGAAGGGGCGGTAGGGCAGGCCCGTTTCGCGGGCGGTGGCGATGAACACTTCGCCCCGCACCAGTTGCAGCAGGCGCTGCGTGCCCGTGTAGCGGATGTTCACGGCGCTGCCGCTGTTCAGGTGCAAACGGCTGCCGTCAGGCAGGGTCAGCTCGCGGCGTTCGCCCACGCCGGTGGACAGGTCGGCCAGCGCGGCGCGGGCAATGTCGGGCGCGTAGGGCGAGCGCGCGCCGAACCAGCCCGTGATGCCGATGGTCGAGATCCACGCCAGCAACTGCAGGCTATTGCGGCGCGAGATGGAACGCGAACTGGGACTTTGCAGCAGCGCCTTGCGGCTGGCCTGGGCATCGAGTTGCCGCAAGCCGCCGCTGGCGCTTTCGATGTGTTTCCACGCCCGTTCATGGTCGGGGTGCGCCTGGCGCCAGGCTTGCCAGGCCGTCTTTTCCTCCGGCGTGGTGACGCCGCTCATCAGGGTGGTCAGCCATTCGGCTGCCTGCATGGCGATGGCCAGGTCGATGGGCTGGCCCAGTGCATAGACGGTGGCGGTGCGCATGTCAGGCGGCGGCAAAATCGGGCACGGCAAAAAAGCACAGCAAATTGGCCTTGCTCAGGTATTTTTTGACGCAATGCGTGGTGGTGTCCAGTTCGGCGGCGATCTCGGCGTAGCTCATGCCGTCCAGGTGGGCCAGCAGGAAGGCGGCCTTGGCCTTGGCGGAGAGCTGGTCCAGCGCGCGGTCGATCAACTGCAGCGATTCAAGCAGGATGGACATCGCTTCCGGCGAGGGCGCGCAGGCTTGCGGCTGATGCAGCAGGGCGTCGAGGTAGGCCCGCTCCAGCTCTTCGCGCCGGCAGTGGTTGGCCAGCAGGCGCTTGGCGATGGTGGCCAGGAAAGGGCGCGGCTGCACGATCCCGGCGCTGCTGCGCGCAAGGAAGATCTTGAGGAAGGTATCCTGCGCCAGATCGCCTGCCAGCCCCGCATCGTGCAGGCGGCGCTTCAGCCAGTGCAGCAGCCAGGCGTGGTGCTCGGCATACAAGGCCTGGAAGTCGGACGGCAGGGAAGGGGCGGACAGCATGCGTACAGGACATCTTAATCTAAATGAGAATTGTTCTCATGATAGCGCGGCGGCGCACGGCAGGCAATCAGGAAAACGTGGCGTTGTTGAAATGCGACTGCGTGCCTGGGCCGCGCGCGGTGGTGGCTTTGCGCTGCCGCACGGCAGATGTAAAAGTTTCTTTGGCGCAAGCTTTCATGTGAGAAAATGCGGGTTGTCGATGTGGTGCGGAGCGCAAAATGATGTGGATGGTTGGCGGTGTCCTGGTTCTTTTGGTCGCCAGATTTTTATGGTTGGCCTTTTTTCATCGGGTCAACGCGATGTCGCGCCAGGCGGAACTGATGAACTGGCTCGACATCGGCCGGGTGTCGAATGCCGATGGCGGCAAGGATATTTTGTTGGCGAGAAATGAGCGCGGCGCCCGGATCGACTGGCGCACGGGCGAGGTCTGGCTGATGAATCCCAAGGTGGAGGAGCCGTTTGCCGATTTTCTCGCCGTCGAACGCTGGCTCACCCTGCGTGACATGCCGACGGTGGACAAGCCGGCGCCAGCCGCGCCAGCGGAACCGGAACCAGCGCCTGAACCCGGGCCGGCGCGCGATACCTTGCCGGCCTTCCAGCAAAAAGTCGACGATTGCCTGGCCAAGGCGGAGGGTGGCCAGGAATTGCTGGAAACGAAGCAAGCCTTCGAGGCGGGCAGCGAGCCTTACCTCGAGGCGTCGACGGAATTGAGCAAGACCGCGCTGGAGCTCGATATCTCGCCGGCGATGGTGGCTACCTTTCATATCAGCGCCTTTGCCGCCCTGGCTGAAACGGCGGGCGCCGACAAGCTGGAAAGAGTGGCGGCCAGCCTGCATGCGGCGGCCAGGCAGATCAGGGCCAGCGTCACCGCGTAAAAGTATGGGTCAGGCCAGGCCTGGAATGAAAAAACCGCTGAATCCCTTGCAGGAGTCAGCGGTTTTCATGTATTGGTTGCGGGGACAGGATTTGAACCTGTGACCTTCGGGTTATGAGCCCGACGAGCTGCCAGACTGCTCCACCCCGCAGGCGAATTATATACGAGTTTGTTGCATTGCGAAAGAGCGGATGGCATTTGGTTTGCATGATGGTCGTGGGTATAGCGCGACGCAATGGGAAAAGCCGCTGATCCCTTTGCAAGAATCAGCGGCTTTCATGTATCTGGTTGCGGGGACAGGATTTGAACCTGTGACCTTCGGGTTATGAGCCCGACGAGCTGCCAGACTGCTCCACCCCGCAGACGAATTATAGCGGGGTTTGCTGCAATGCGCAATGGCTTTGCAGCAGATCTGGAATCAGGCTGCCGCCAGGCGCCACAGCGACGTGATTTCCTTCGAGCGGGCCGCATGCAGGCTGTCCGTGGCATCCTGCGCGCGCGGGTGCGTGGGTTTGACGTCCAGGCGGTCGACCACTTTCAAGCCCGCTTGCGCTATCCACTCGAGCAGTTGCGCACGCGGGCGCAGGCCCAGGTGCTCGGCCAGATCCGATAAGATCAGCCAGCCTTCGCCAGCCGGCTCCAGGTGATCGGCCAGGCCGGCGAGGAAACCGCGCAGCATGCGGCTGTCCGGATCGTAGACGGCGTATTCGATGGGCGAGCTTGGGCGCGCGGGCAGCCATGGCGGATTGCACACGACCAGCGGCGCGCGGCCGGCGGGGAACAGGTCGGCCTGCACCACGTCGACTTTGTCGAGCAGATCGAGGCGTGCCAGGTTTTCGCGCGCGCAGGACAGGGCGCGCGGGTCCTGGTCGGTGGCAACGATGCGTTGGATGCCGCGCTGCGCCAGCACGGCGGCCAGCACGCCCGTGCCGGTGCCGATGTCGAAGGCCAGGCTGGCGCGCGGCGGCAGTGGCGCTTCAGCCACCAGGCCCACGTACTCGCTGCGGATGGGCGCAAACACGCCGTAATGCGGGTGGATGCGCTGGCCCAGGGCCGGCAGTTCCACGCCAGTGCGGCGCCATTCGTGCGCGCCGATCAGGCCCAGCAGCTCGCGCAGCGAGGCGACGAAGGCTTCTTCGCCGCGGCCATACGCTTCATTGCAGGCCAGTTTCACGTCCGGCGCACGGCGCAGCGGGATCGTGTAGTCGGCATCGAAGGGCAGCAGCAGCATGGCCAGGGTGCGGGCGCGCTGCGACTGGGCCTGGCGGTGCAGATGGAAGGCTTGCGTGGCGGATGGTTCGGGTTGCGCCAGCTTGGCGGCCTTGGCTTTTTTGCTCGGTTTGTCGTTCTTGTGGTCGGCGCGCCGCGCCAGCGCCTGCAGCAGCTGGCGCGCGTTCTGGAAGTCGCCGCGCCACAGCATGGCCGTGCCTTCGCAGGCCAGGCGGTAAGCCTGGTCGGCCGTCGTGCGGTCATCGGCGATGACGACGCGCTTGGGCGGCGGCATGCCGCTTTCCGAGCGCCAGCGGGCCGAATGCTCGGCGCCGTTTTCGCTCCAGTGGATCTGCGGATGGACGGTAGGTGAAGAAGTGTCGGACATGGGATTCAATCGATAGAAGGGGGCGCGCGGCATGGTCGCCTGCGCAGGCCGTCTTCCATTATACGTCGCTGGCCGTGCTGTCAACGGTGTCCGTGCCATAGGCGAGTGCCAGCGCACGGGCGCGCGCCTGGTTGTCGGGCGTGGATTCCGTGGCTTTCTTGCCGGCCTCGGCGGTATTGTCAGGCTGCACCAGTTTGAGCAAACGCAAGCTTAGGCTGCCCGCCAGGTCGCCCTCCTTGCCGCTGGCGCTGGCGCCATCGGATTGCTGATTGAATATGCTGCTGTGCAATTGCTGGTTGAGCAGCTTGAACAGCTCGTGCAGATTGCCGGCGAAGGCCGTGGCGGGCAACTCTTTGGCGGGCAGGGCGGCGTCATCGGATGGTGGGACTTCCTGCGCATCGTCTTGCGTTTGCGCCAATGCGCCCGCGCTGATGTTCGATTGATATTGTACTTCCAGCTCGAAGTCGAAAGTCTGGCCATCGGCTGTGGTGATCTTGCCCTTGCCGATGAAATGCGCGTTTTCATCGAGGCTGAAGGCGGCCGCGCGGCTGCTGCTGCCAGCGCCCGAGACGCTGGCGCTACCGCTGCTGAAGCTGGAGCCGGCCTGCAGGTCGACCGAATTGAAGGCGATGCTGGCGCCGTCGCCGAACAGCTGGCGCGTCATGCTGGAGAGGAAATCCTGCGCCACGTCGACGGTGGCGTTACCCAGCGCGTCCGTGCGCTGTTCCAGTCCCTTGGCCGACAGGTCCAGGCCATTTTTCGACAGGGCCACCACGTCTTGCGCGGTGCGCTGCATCAAGGGCGAAGCGGCCAGGCCGGACGTGCCGGCGCCCGTTTTTTGCTGCGCTTGCCCTGCCAGGGGTGTGGCGGCAGGCTGGCGCGAGCCGGGGCCGAGGGGAGGAGCGAGGGCGGGAAGCTGGGACATGGTCGGTTCAAATGGGGAAGATATGCGAATTAACGGCAATATCTCCCCGTACTTTAACCATTAGTGGTGGTGCGACCAGCTACCGTCCGCCGATGCCAGGTAGGACTGGACGGCATCGGCCTGGCCCGTGGCGTGGCGCTTGAGTTCGCCACATGCGCAAATGCCCTGGTAAGGCTGGATATGCGAGCAGGCGGAGACTTTTTGCAGGTAGACCTGCATCGATTTGTGACATTTTACGCACTTGAAGGTGAGGCTGCGGGCGGCTTTCATGGGTTTCCTTGAACTGTTGCGGGGCGTAGGCGGTACCTGCGCGAAGGCGGCGATTTTAACGCACTCCGGCCATCGTTACACGTTGTTGCATCTGCGCCACGCGCAGGTCAACTGAATCCGCGCCATGACGTTGAACGTATATAGGAGGTCGTCTGACCGCCATTGAAGAGGCAGCACCATGGAAAAGCATGACAAGGAAAAGCCTGTACAGCCCGCCAAGGAGCTGGTCAGGAGGTGGTTGAAAGCGGAACTGGAACAGCGCCGCCCGCCGCCCGACCCTGAGCAGATCCGCCGCGAACTGGGCTGGGATTTGCTCAGGCTGGGCCGCGAGCCCATACCTCGTTGATGCGTTAGCGCACCGTCACCACGCTCTTGCCGCCGGACCCCGGCTGCACGAGGATGCGGGTGGCGATGCGCTCCGTCATTTCCTGCACATGCGAGATGACGCCCACCTTGCGGCCCATCGCCTGCAAACCGTCGAGCGCATCCAGGGCCACGCGCAGGGTTTCCGTATCCAGGCTGCCGAAGCCCTCGTCGATGAACAGCGATTCCACGCGCACCCGGTTCGAGGACAGCGAGGCCAGGCCCAGCGCCAGGGCCAGCGAGACGAGGAATGATTCGCCACCCGACAGCGAGTGCACGGAGCGCAGTTCGCCGCCCATGTCCTGGTCGCGCACCATCAGGCCGAGAGATGGATTGTTCGGGTTGTCGATGCGTTCCAGCTGATAGCGGCGCGCCAGGTGGTTCAAATGCGCGTTGGCATAGCCGAGCAGCACTTCCAGCGTGAATTGCTGCGCATAGTTGCGAAATTTCTTGCCGTCGGCCGAGCCGATCAATTCATTCAGGCTGGCCCAGCGCCGTTCGATGACGGCTTGCGCCTCGATTTGCGCCAGCATCGATTGCGCGCCGTGGCGCCTGGTGTCGTCCAGCGCGATGGCCAGGCGCAACCGCGTCGCTTCCTGGTTGGCTGCCTGACGTTCCTGCACCAGTGCGTCGAGTGCCGAATGCAGCACGGTCACGTCCATTTCCAGTGCCTCCGGCGGCTGCTGCACATGGGCCGCCAGTTGCCGCCGGCGCTCGGCCAGCACGGAGAGCGCCACCGTATGGCGGTCGGCGATCACTTGCAGGTCGTCGCGCTCGGCGCGCATGGTCTCCACGGAGACGGCCAGGTGCGCGCGCAGCTCTTCAAGTGTGGCGGGCGCCTGGCTGGCATGGGCCAGCTGGAACTGGCGCAGCCAATCGTGCAGGGCGGCGGCGGCGCTATTTTCCTGTGCATGCAGGGTGGCCAGGCGCTGCGCCAGCTGCGCGCACGCTTCGTCGAGGCGCGCGCGTTGCTGGCTGGCCGCATGGGCTGCCGCTTGCTGCTGTACCAGCCGGTCTTTGGCCTGCGCGATGGTCGCTGTCAGGCTGCGTTCCACTTCGGCGACGCCCTGGCCTTGCCATAGCGCGTTGCGCGCCGCTTGCAGTGTCGTGAGCTGCTTGTCGACGGCGGCAAAGGCGGCGTGGGTCTCCTGCGCCGTTTGCTGTGCCTTGCCAGCGGCCAGCAGCGCCGCTTCCAGCTGCGCGGCCAGGGTCGCCTGCGCGTGGCCGCGCTTGTCCTGGTCTGTCTGCTGTTTCAGCCATTGCCGGCTTTCCGTGTCGCGCGCCGCGCGGAAGGCGGCGGGGCCGGCGAGCCAGTTATCTTTCCAGCCTTCGGCGCCTTCCACGTCGTCAAATGCGGCATCGAGCTGCGCCAGCAAGTCGTCAAGCATGCTGCGCGACGTCTCCGCCTTGTCCTGGCTGGCCGCCTGCTGCGCCTGCAACTGCGCCAGCCGTGTCTGCGTTTCGGCGATGGCGGCCGTCAGGCGCGCGTGTTCGGCGCCGGCCAGTTCGTGCGCCGCCTGCGCTTGCTCGCGCCGCACGCTGGCCTGGCGCAGCGCCGCCTCCTGCTGCGCCAGCGCCTGCAAGCCGGCTGCATTGGCTGTCAATTGTTGCGTGAACCAATCCGCGCGCCGGGCTTCCGGCGGCAGTTGCAAGGTAGCGCCATGCGGCTGCCATTGCGCGTTCAAGTTGTCGATGGCGGGCGGCAGGGCCGCCAGTTCGACTTCTATTTGTGCCTGTTCGCGCGCATAGCCGGCCAGCGCCGCCTTGTGCGTGGCCAACTGCTCCAGATTGCTGCGCGCCTGCGTGCGGCAAACCAGCACTTCATCTTGCAAGCTGGCCAGCATTGCGTGCAAGGCGTTGTCGGCGTGGCCAGCGTAGATATACGGGTGCTCCAGCGCGCCGCAGACGGGGCAAGGCTGCTCGTCCTGCAAGGTCGCGCGCAGCTGTTCGACGCTGGCCGCGCATGCCGCTTCTGCACCCTTCAAGGATTTTTCTGCCTGCGCCAGGCCGGCTTCCAGCAGCGCCGTCCGGGCGGCTTGCGCCGCCAGCGCCGTGTTTTCCGTCTGCACTGCCTGGGCCAGTTGCGCGGCCCGGGTTTGTCCGCGCGCCAGTTCCTGCTGCTTGCGCGCCAGCTCCGTCCATGTCTTTTCCGCCGCATTCAACTGGCGCGCATGCTCTTCCAGCTGGCAGCGCTGTTGCTGCAACAGCTGTCCATCGATGGCTTGCACGGCGCCAGCCGCTTCGCGCCGCTCGGCATCGCGCGCGGCCAGCGCCAATGCGGCAGCGGCCAGCGCGGCGTGCTCCTCACGCGCAGAATCGCTGGCGTGGCGTACCAGCTGCGCCGATGCGGCCACGCTGGCGTCGGCCGCATCGGCTTGCGCGGCAGCCTGGCCGGCCTGGGCAAACAGCTGGTCCGACAATTGCCACGATGTGGCGAGCGCCTGCCAGTGCTGGTGCGATGCCAGCCACAGTCGGCCCGTTTCCTGCTCCGCCTGCACGGCGTGCTGGCGCTGCTGCAGTACCTGCAGTGCGCTGCGCGCCGATTCGTTGGCCTGGTCGGCCCCTTGCGCGGCCTGCCTTGCCTGGCCATGCGCGGGCAGTTGCGCCAGGATGCTGGCGTCGAGCGCCTTGGCGCTATCGAGCAGGGGGGCCGCATCGCGCTGCGCCGCTTCCTGCGTCTGCAAGGCGGCTGCCGCTTGCTGCACGCTGGCAGCCAGTTGCGCTTCGGCGGCGATGGCTTGCGCCGCCTGCACGCGCGACGCTTCCAGTGCGGCGCCGGTGCCGGCGATCTCGCTGGCCAGGCGCACCACGTCGTCGACCAAGGGCCGCGCCGGCTGCAGCAATTCCCACTGCGCCAGCGCCGTGCGGCGTTCTTCTGCAGCGGCGCGGTCGGCATCCGCGCTGCCCAGCGCCTCTTGCGCGGCGCTCACCTGGGTTTGCAGCTTGTGCGTCTCCTGGTGCCAGCGCTGCTGCAGTTCCAGCACCGCCTTGCGCAAGTCGATGTGCTGCAGGGTAGCCTCGGCTACGCTGCACAGCGCCTCGGTGTCGGCGCGTTCTTCCGGCGACAGGGGCCGCTGGTCGGCCAGCTTTTCGCCCAGGCGTTCGAGGACCTGCTTTTCCTTTTTCGCCCGCTCGAAGGCGCGCACGGAAATGTCGGTATAGATGCTGCTGCCCGTCAGGGTTTCCAGCAACTCGCCTCGTTCATTGTCTTCCGTCTTGAGGAAGGTGGAAAACTCGTTTTGCGCCAGCAGCACGGCGCGCGTAAACTGGTCGAACGACAGGCCGATGCGTTTTTCGATCTCTTCCTTGACTTCCGTCTTGGTGCCGCCGATGGGCTGCAGCGCGGGCAACTGGTGCAAGCTCATGGCGGTCGCCTGCAGCGCCCCTTCGGCCCGGGTGCGCGAGCGGCGCACGCTCCAGCGCGCGCGGTAGCTTGCGCCGTCGTTGCCGACGAAGTCGACTTGCGCGTAACCGTCCGGCGTGCCGCGGCGCAGCAAGGTGCGCGTATCCTGGGCGTTGACGGTTTCCTTGCCCACGTCGGGCAGGGCGCTGCCCCGGCCCAGCACCTTCAACAGGCGCGGCGTGGCGTCGTACAGGGCCAGGCACAGCGCGTCGAGCAGGGTGCTCTTGCCCGCGCCCGTGGGGCCGCTGATGGCGAACAGGCCGGCGGACGCCAGCGGCTCCTGCTGGAAGTCGACTTCAAATTCGCCGGCCAGCGAGGCCAGGTTTTTACCGCTGATTTTCAAGATTTTCATGGTTTTTCTGGTGCAGTCAGGCGCCGGGCAGCAGCAGTTCGGCCAGGGCCGACAGTTGTTCGGGCGGCGCGGGCCGGCCGTATTTTTGCAGGTACAGGCGACGGAAGATGTCGTCGGGCTGCAGCTGGCCCAATTGGTCGAGCGTCATGTTTTCCGGCGCGCTGCTGCGCGCGGCGCTCGACGTTTCGATCTTCGCCAGGCGCACGTGTTTGCCGTCGAGCGCCGTTTCGATGCGCGTGCGCAGGCCCGGCTCGGGCGCGTCCAGGCGCACGCGCACTTCCAGGAAGGGTTGCGCTTCCGCTGGCGCAGCGGGCACGTCGAGGGCTGCCAGCTGCGCCAGCACCTCATCTATGGGCGCCGGCGTGGCGGGGACGCGCAGCAGGGGAACGGCGCGCGGCACTTCGATGGTGCGCACGGACTGCAGCGTTTCGCCGTCGATGTCGAGGCACAGCACCTGGTGGCGGTAGTTCACTTCCGCGAACGACAGGGGTATCGGGCTGCCGCAGTAGCGGATGTGCTCCTGGCCGCCCACGGCTTGCGCCTTGTGCAGGTGGCCCAGCGCCGCATATGCAATGGCAGTATCAAAAATCCCCGATGGCAGCATCTCGGTGCCGCCGATGACGATGCGGCGTTCGGAATCGTTCGACATTTCGCCTCCCACCATGTGGCAATGGCCCATGGCAAGGATGGCTTGCCCGGGCTGGCGGCGGGTCAGCGCCAGATCCGTCAACTGGCGGTACAGCAGGGCGATGCCGCCCAGGTAGGCATCCTGGGTATCGCCGGCCGGCAGCTTCGGCACGTCGCCGGGGCGCAGGAAAGGCACGGCCAGGCACCAGGCTTGCACCTGCCCATCGGCGCCCGACAAGGGCAGCAGCAGGCGTTCAAGGTCGATGTCGCCATCCTCGCCGCGCAGCAGGTGGCCGATGACGTGCGTGCCATGCGCGGCCAGCAGGGGGCTGGGCGCTTCGAGCCGTCCGGCCGAATCGTGGTTGCCGGCGACGACGACCAGCTGCAGCGCGGGCAGGCGCGCGCGCGCCTGCTGCAGGAACACGTACAGCTGCTTTTGCGAGGCGGCCGACGGGTTGGCGTTGTCGAACACGTCGCCCGCCACCAGCAGCACGTCGACGTTTTCGGCCACGAGTGTGTCGAGTAGCCAGTCGAGGAAGCGCTGGTGTTCGTAGCCTCGTTCAAAATTGTGCAGGGTCTGGCCCAGATGCCAGTCGGAAGTGTGCAGCAGGCGCATGGTATGGCAAGGGTAGGGAAGACAGGCGCCAATATAGCAGGTATGGCGCCAGGCGCCAGCGGCTGGATCAAAGCACTGCAGCACCTGCGCGATACGTGTTCCTGCCATCCTGCTTGGCCTGGTACAGCAGCACGTCGGCGCGCTGCAGCAGCACGGCGGGGGAAATGTCTTCGTCGCGGTAGAAAGCCAGGCCGATGCTGGCGGAAATGCGCACGGTGATGCCATCGAGTTCGAACGGCTGCTGCATGGCGGCGACGATTTTTTCCGCCAGGACGGCCGCGTCGTCGGGCCGCGCGATCTGTTCCATGATGATGGTGAATTCGTCGCCGCCCAGGCGGGCGATGATGTCGGTGGCGCGCATGGTCTGCGTCAGGCGCTGGGCGAAGGCGCGCAGCAGGGCGTCGCCGGTGCCGTGGCCGTGCGTGTCGTTGACGGGCTTGAAGCGGTCGATATCCATGTACATGACGGCCATCAGGTGCTGCTGCTGGCGGCTGGCGTGCATGGCGTCGCTGAGTTTTTGCTGGAAGCCGGCGCGGTTCGACAAGCCGGTCAGCGCATCGACCTGGGCCAGCTTCAGCAAGCGCTGTTTCTCGCGCTTTTGCACGGTGATATCCTGGCGCATCACGTGAAAACCCGCCACTTGCAGCTTGTCTTCGCCGATCTGCGGGATGTAGATCACTTCCATGCAGCGCTCGATGCCTTCTTTTTCATCTTCTTCTTCGAAGCTCAGGGTTTCGCCCGCCAGCACTCTTTCGATATACGGCGCGACCGTGCGGTAGCGCGCTTCGCCCACCGTATCGCGCACGCTCTTGCCCAGCGCCTGCCGGCCCGTCAGGCCGAATTCGCGTTCATAGGCGATGTTCAGGAAGCGGTAGACCTGGTCGGCGTCGATGTACGCGATCATGGCTGGCAAGGTGTCGGCGATGGTGCGCAGGCGCGCTTCGCTTTCCAGCAGCGCCACTTCCGATTCGCGCAAGGTGGTGATGTCGTCCAGGCTGCCCACGTAGCCTTCGATCTTGCCGTCGATGAGGATGGGGGCGATCTTCACGGAGACCCAGACCAGCCTGCCGTCGCGTTGCAGGCAGCGCAGGGTGGACTGGAATGGGGCATGGTTGCGCGTGAGCTGTTCCAGCGCCACGTGCATCAGCGGATAGTCGTCCGGGTGCAGGGCGCTGGTCCAGCCGGCGCCCAGGGCGGCCGCGCGCGGCAGGCCCGTGATCGATTCGAAGGTGCGGTTGACGTAAGTGCAGCGGCGCTGGCGGTCCAGGCGCACCAGCCCGAGCGGCGAAGCGTCATTGACGGCGGTCAGTTCGGCCTGTTTCTGGCGCAGTTCCAGCTCCTGCTGGCGGCGCTGCGAGATATCCTCGGCGATGCACAGGATATGTTCGATCTGCTGGCGCTCGTCGAACACGGGCACGGAGACGGCGCGCAGGTAGCGCAGGCTGCTATCGCGCAGGCGCAGCGGCTTTTCCGTATGCTCGATGACGCCGCGCTCGGCCAGGATGGCGCGGTCGTCCTCTGCATCGTGCAGGCCGAAGTCGGGCGGGAAGGCCTGGCAATCGGTCTTGCCGATGACGTCGGCGGCCAGGTGGCCGGTGATATCCTCGGCCGCCTTGTTCCACACTTCCATTTGGCCGAAGTTTTCGGGGCGCGCGCTTTTCACGTAGACCAGCACCGGCAAATGGTCGATCAGCGACTGCAGGAAGCTGCGGTTGTCCTGCAGCGCCAGTTCGTCATGCTTGCGCGCGCTGATGTCGCGCGAGGTGACGGCCACGCCGTCGGTGATGGGCACCACCTGGTGGCGCAGCCAGCGCGTGCCGCCCGAGGCCAGCGTCAGCTCGAATTCATCCTCCAGCGGCTGGCCCGTTTCCATCACCAGCACGAAGCGCTTGAAAAAGCGCTCGCCGCGCAGCAGCGGCACCTGCGGCAGCACGCGCTGGCCCAGCAGTTCGGAGCGTGGCTTGCCCAGCATGTCGGCGGCCCGCTCGTTGACGTCGGCGAAGATGAAGTCTTCCACCGGCTTGCCCGGCGCGGGGCGCCAGGCCTTCAGCAGCAGCACGGCATCGAGGCTGCCCTGGTGCGCCGCGCGCAGCAGCGCCTGGGTTTCCTTGGCCTGGCGGATGCTGCGGCGCAGGCGCGCGCTCTGGCGCATCAGCAGGGCCGTAAAGCCGGCAATGAGCACGCTGGCGGCGAGCAGCGCGCCGATATACACCAGGCGGCGGTGTTCGAAGCGCGTCACGGCGACGGCACGGCTGACGCCCACCACGGCCAGCAACGGGTAGCGCGGCAGCTCACGGTAGCTGTAGATGCGCGCCGTCGCGTCGACGGGCGGTTCGATCAGCAGTTCTTCGGGCGCATGCTGGGGCGGTCCGGGCATGCGGAAGTCGATGCGGTCGCTGAGGATCAATTTCTCGCCGATGCGCCCCACCGTCAGGCCACTGTCGCGCGCCACCAGCATCAGCGCGCCATGCTCATCGAGGTCCAGGCGGTCGTAATCGTCGATAAAATAAGTGGGGTCGACGAGGATGATGATGGCGCCGGCGAAGCGGCCCTGTCCATCGTTCAGGCGGCGCGCCAGGCGGATGGTCCAGTGCTTGCTGTCTGCGTCGAGCATGGGCGTGTCGACCAGGGCCGTGTCGGACGCATTGGCGGCCAGCGCCCTGAAAAATGCCTGTGTGGCCAGATTTTCCGGCAAATAGGCGTTGGCGCTGTCGAGCACATTGCCCTGCGCGTCGATGAGGGCGATCGGCAGTGCCAGCTTCGATGGCAGCACGCTGTCGAGCAGGCCCTGGCGGCGCGTGAATTCATTCAGGCGCAGGGCGCCGTCCGTTTCCTCGTATTTGAGCTTGAACAACTGGGTGGCATGGTCGGTCTGGCGCAGGGTGAAACTGGTATGGTCGGCCAGGGTGCGCGCCAGCGACTGACTGACGGCCACGGCGTCGCGCACGGCGCTGGCACGCTCCTGGCCCACCTGGTAAAAGACGGCCGCCCAGAGCGCCAGCAGCAATATAAGCGCAAACAGGGGCACCAGGCTGAGTCGGTACAGGCGGCGGGCAAGGCGTTGCAGGGATCTTGTTATCGCTATCACGGGCGCTTGCAGGCTATATTCATGGAAAAGGGGAGGGGCGGCGTGGCGCGCATGATAGCCGAAATCGGCTGCCTTGCGCGTAACCCTGTTGCCGCCGCTTCCATCGTCTGTTCGCAGTCTGTTGCTAGGCTTATTTTGCGTTAAATCAAGTATCTGTGGTGCTGCGCACGCTAAAAAAAGCACGCCGGCGGCGACACGGGCTGGCGGCGTGGCAGAAAAAGTACAATTGCGCCCCCATCCTCATTAAAATGAGCGCTTCTACCTCCCATATCGAAAGTTGTCATGCAGAGTAAAAAGCCCGACGCGGCAAGACTGGACAAGATCGTGGCCGAAGCGCGCCGCGCCGCCGACCAGCGCGAGAGCGGCTACCGCGAGCGCTCGCTGAAGATGTATCCGTGGGTGTGTGGCCGCTGCATGCGCGAATTTACGCGTGCCAACGTGCAACAACTGACGGTGCACCACCGCGACCATAACCACGACAACAATCCGCCGGACGGCAGCAACTGGGAACTGCTGTGCCTGTATTGCCACGACAATGAGCACTCGCGCTACCTGGAAGCGGACCGTGGCGCCGGCCTGCTGTCGGCCGAGGTGGCGCCCGCCACGCACAATCCCTTCGCCGCGCTGGCCGGCCTGATCAAGAAAAAGGACTGAGCGGCCCGCCCGGCTCCCCACCCATGCGCATCTTGCTGACTGAAGACGACCCGCAACTGGGCCGCGCCACGCAGATCGGCCTGGAACAGGGCGGCTATGCCGTTGACTGGGTCACGAGCGCTGAGCAGGCGCACACGGCCGTGCGTCTGCACGACTATGGTTGCATCCTGCTCGACCTGGGCTTGCCGGGGCAGGACGGTATGCAGGCGCTGGGCGTGCTGCGCGACAATGGCTACAGCGGCGCCGTGCTGATTGTCACGGCGCGCGACAAGGTGGGCGAGCGCATCGCCGGCCTGGACGCGGGCGCCGACGATTTTTTGGTGAAACCGTTCGACCTCGACGAGCTGGCCGCGCGCATCCGCAGCGCCTGCCGGCGCGCCGCCGGTCGCCTGCGCGAAAACCTCGTGCACGGCGACCTGGTGCTCGATATCGCGGACCGGCAGGTGACGCAAGGGGGCTTGCCCGTGGCCTTGACGGTGAAGGAGTTTCGCATCCTGCAACTGCTGCTGGAACACGGTGGCCGGGTGCTGAGCCGGGAACAGCTGGAGAAAAACCTGTACAGCTGGGGTGATGAAGTGGAAAGCAATGCCGTGCAAGTGCATATCCACCACCTGCGCAAGAAGCTGGGTCGGGACTTGATACGCACCGTGCATGCGATCGGTTATTGCATCGACAAGCCTAAAGCGGCTTGACGAAAAAACGGGCCGCCCTGAGGCAGCCCGTCGGATGGTGATTGACTACCTCATCAGAAATCCACGCTGGCCGACAGCCACAAGCGACGACCGTCCATGCTGTTGACATAGCGGTTGGCGTAGGTCAATGCCGGTGCGCGGTACGGCTGATAGTCGATGAAGTCCTTGTTGAGCAGGTTGTACACGGCCGCGTTCAGGGTCACGCGCTGGTTCAGCTGATAGCTGCTGCCCAGGTGCAGCATGGTGTAGCCCTTGTAGTCGCCCAGCGCGGCCTTGGCGGCGCGCGTGGAAGCCGAGGTGCCAGGATCGCGGAAGCGCTCGCTGCGGTACTCTGCGCGCAGCCAGCCGTTCCATTCGCGCGAGATATCCCACGACAGGCGCGCGTTGACGGCGTGCTTGGGCGTGTCGCTCAGGGGTTTGCCGGCGTTGCTGCCGCTCTTCTGTTCGCTTTCCGTGTACGTGTAGTTGGCGCTGGCCGACAGCGTCTTGCCCAGCGGGAAGCGGGTGTTCAGCTCGACGCCGCGCGTGACGGCCTCATCCACGTTGACCGACTGGCCAAACGCATCGACGTTGGGCCAGTTGCCGAAGCTGACGCAACCGGGACGGTTCGGCGATGGACGGTAGTCGCAGTTGACGAGGCCCGTGCCCGTCGTGATCTTGTCCTTGAATGTATTGTTGAACACGGTGCCGCTGGCGGTCCAGCCGGCCAAGTTGTCGAAATACGCGCCGATTTCCGTCGTCGTGCTAGTTTCCGGCTTCAGGTCCGGGCTGCCGACGAGGGGGATCGTGCCCTGGCCGCCGAAGCCGTTGATGCCTGGCGACAGTTGTTCCACGCGCGGCGTCTTGTAGCCCTTGCTGACGCCGCCCTTGATGGTCCAGCTTGGTGCTGCGTTCCATACGGCATACGCGCGGGGGCTGGTCTGGCCGCCAAAGATGCTGTGATCGTCATAGCGGGCGCCGAAGGTCAGCGCGATATTCTCCAGCACCTGCCATTCGTCTTCCACGAACAGGGCTTTTTGCGTGAACTCGAATTTTTTCGGCGCCACGCCATCCGTCATTTCCGCTTTCCACCATTGCGCGCCGATGGTGGCCATGTGTTTGCCCAAAGGCATGACCAATTTGGTATCGAAGACCTGGCTTTCCACTTCCAGCGTGCGCGCGCTGCCGGCGACGGCGCCTGGCGTGCCTGGCGGAATCGTGCGGCCCAGGGTTTCCGTCTTGTTTACCATGTAGCTGCTGTCCAGGGTGCCGAAGCCGAAGCGGCCCGTGTGCGACAGAGTCCACTGGTCGCGCTTGTATTTTTGCTCGGGGCCGTAGCCGCCCTGCACCGATTGCTTGCCCAGCTGGCCGTTCGAATTGTCGTAGGTCTGGCGGCCCGCGTCCGCGTCGAGGATGACGGTGTGGTAGCGGTTCGGCGTGAAGGCCAGGCGCGCGCCAAAGTTTTCAATGTCCGCGCGCACGGGGTTGGCGCCCATGCTGGCGGGAACTTGCTCGCCGGCCGCATTGCTGTGGCGGATGTCGGCCGCGTCGCGGCGCTGCTTGCTGCCGCGCAGGGACAGGCCCAGCAGGTCGGTGGCGAGAGGGCCGCTCAGGTAGAAGCGGCCGCTTTTCACGTCGCCGAAATCGGATTCTTCCTGCAAGGTGTAGTCGGCCGAGACGGAACCCATCCACTGCTTGCCCACCTTGCGCGTAATGATGTTGATCACGCCGCCCATGGCGTCCGAACCGTACAGGGTCGACATGGGGCCGCGGATGATCTCGATGCGCTCGATGGCCGCCAGCGGTGGAATGAAGCTCGTTTGCGTGCCGCCGAAGCCGTTCGGCGTGACGTTACCGGCCGCGTTCTGGCGGCGCCCGTCGATCAGCACCAGGGTGTAGTCGCTGGGCATGCCGCGGATGCTGATGTTCATGCCGCCCGTCTTGTCGCCCGCCGCGCCCACGTCGATGCCTTCCACGCTTTCCAGCGCCTGTGTCAGGTTGCCGAAGCGCTCTTTCGACAGCTCGGCGCGCGTCAGCACGGTGATCGAGGCCGGCGCCTGTTTGATATCCTGCTCGAAACCGGAGGCGGAGACCACTACTTCCGGCATGCTGGCAGGCGTGCCCGTCTGGGCGTGAGCCGGCAGGCAGGACAGGGCGGCCAAAGCCAGGGCCAGGGTGGTGGGACGCGGCAGGCGCGCGCGGCGGGTGCTGTTGGACATGCAAACTCCTGGAGGGTTGATTAGTTATTGGTTTGTATTTCTGAGGTAATGGGAATCATGAAAGCAATAAGAATCA
This sequence comes from Janthinobacterium lyxosi, assembly GCF_051380665.1. Lineage (NCBI taxonomy): Bacteria > Pseudomonadati > Pseudomonadota > Betaproteobacteria > Burkholderiales > Oxalobacteraceae > Janthinobacterium > Janthinobacterium lyxosi. The sequence continues at coordinate 78,714 of NZ_JBNYXM010000018.1, read as the reverse complement.
TTTACAATTACAGACCTGGCTTCCCAAAAAATATTTCGCTCCGAATCATGCGCAGAAGTTCTTAAGAGATTCTTAACAAGCTGGTCGCCAGCTGCAAACGCGCCCGCAGGTACACCCATGCGAATGTCCTGGCGTGAGCTGGCCGGGAATGCGCAGCGCCTGCTTGTCGTCGGCTGCGGTATCGTGCGCCTGGGCTGCGTGCCGTTGCCGGGCAAGGTGGGCAAGGGCCGGGGGATCCGATAGCGATAAAACGTGCAAGTGTCACGCGGAATGCGGTATCTTTCAGCTATGCACAGCCCAGACAAGCACATTTCTCCCGACCTCCCCCCTTTATCGCTGGCTGCCGCGCGCGCCTTGCACCTGGCCGCGCAGGGATTGCTGCAGGCGCGCCGCAAGAAGGCCGTCAAGGCCGACGTGCTGGCCGCCGTGCGCCAGATGGGCGTGCTGCAGATCGACACCATTCACGTGGTGGCGCGCAGCCCCTACCTGGTGCTGTGGAGCCGGCTGGGCGATTATCCGCAGCCGTGGCTGGAGCAACTGCTGGCCGAGGGCGCGCTGTTCGAATACTGGGCGCATGAAGCCTGCTTCGTGCCCATCGAGGATTACGGCTTGTACCGCCACCGCATGCTGGACCCGGCGGCCATGGGCTGGAAATACTCGGTAAAGTGGATGGCCGAGCAGGGCGAGGCCGTGGCTGCCGTGCTGGAGCACATCCGCGTCAACGGCGCCGCGCGCTCCGCTGATTTTGAGCGCACGGATGGCCAGGCGGGCGGCTGGTGGAGCTGGAAGCCGGAAAAGCGCTCGCTCGAAGTGCTGTTTACGTCGGGCGTGCTGATGATCGCCAAGCGCCACAATTTCCAGCGCTATTACGACCTGGCCGAACGCGTTTTGCCGGGCTGGCACGACGGCTTGCTGCCGCCCGAAGCACAGGTGCGCCGGCACCTGCTGCTGGCCAGCGTGAAGGCGCTGGGCCTGGCGCGGGCAAGCTGGATCAGCGACTACTTCCGCACGAAACAAGCGCGGGCCAGCCTGGCGCACGATTTGCAGGCACTGGTGGAGGAGGGCGCGCTGCTGCGCTGCACGGTGGCCGGCTGGATTGACGCTGTCTACGTGCATGCGGAACATGCGCAATTGGCGCGCGACGCGGCCGCCGGCAAGCTGGCGCCCACCCTGACGACGATATTGTCACCGTTCGACCCCGTCGTCTGGGACCGGCGCCGCGTGCTCGAGTTGTTCGGCTTCGACTACCGGCTTGAATGCTATACGCCAGCCGAAAAGCGCCGCCATGGTTACTTCACCCTGCCAATTTTGCGCCGCGGCGCGCTGGTGGGGCGCCTGGACGCCAAGGCGCACCGCGCGCAGGGGCGCTTCGAGATCAAGTCGCTGGCGCTGGAAGACGGCGTGCGCCTCAGTGCTCGCCTGGTGCAGGACGTGGCTGGCGCCGTGCAGCGGCTGGCGCTCTGGCATGCCTGCCCGGATATTGATATTGCGCAAGCGCAGCCGGCGCTATTTGGCGCGCAGCTGGCCGAGGCCCTGTACGACAGCGGCGCTGCCGCAAGGCGGGCCGCATGATGCTGCCACCAGCCCCGCCCGCGCTGCTAGACGCCGCCGGTCAGCCCCGTTTTGGCCGCTACACGGGGCAATTGAACGCATTCGACTGGGCCGCGCTGGCGCCGCCGCACGCGCGCGGCGCCCTCTGGCGTTTGTTCCACCACAAGCGCTGGCATTACGTGGCCTTGTCCACGCCCACCCTGTTCTGCGGCGTGGCCATCGTTGACCTGGGCTGGACCAGCACCGCGTTCGCGTATGCCTTCGATCGCCACAAGGGCAAGATCGTGGCCGCCTTTTCGCAGGATGGCATTCCCGGCCTGTGCGCATCGGTAGCGCCGCATGCTGCTGCCAGCAGCCGTTTCCGTTTCCTCTCGCAAGTGATTTCCATCGAAGCGCAGCCGCAGCAGCGCTACCGCCTGCAGCTCGATTGCGGTCATTTCGGCATCGATGCGGAATTCGGCCCGCCCGTGGCGCCCACCTTGCTGGCCGTGGGGCCAGTGGGCGAGGGCGGCAGCGTGCATGCGACACAAAAGTCGGGCGGCCTGCCCTTGTGGGGCAGCGTGCGCTGCGGCGCCATGGGCTACAGCCTCGATGACGGCGTGGCCAGCTTCGATTATTCGAACGGCTTGCTGGCGCGCGAAACGGAATGGCGCTGGGCTTCGGCGCACAGCCTGGAGCTGGGTTTCAATCTGCAGGCCGGCTATTTCGGCGCACATGAAAACGCGTTGTGGCTCGACGGCCAGCTGTATCCGCTGGGCCGTGCGCATTTCGACTTCAATCCCGACAACCCGCTGGCGCCATGGCATGTGTGGACGGACGACGATTTATTGGACCTGCACTTCAAGCCGGAAGGGGCGCGGCGCGAGGACAAGAACCTGTGGATCGCCGCTAGCCGCTACATCCAGCCCATCGGCACTTTCAGCGGCTGGGTGCGCACCAGCGCGGAGTCGCCCAAGCGCATTGTGGCGCAGCTGGCCGGGGTGACGGAAAGCCACCGCTCGCGCTGGTAGGTACCTGGTTTTTTGCGAAACGCGCGACAAGGTCAAATTTTTTTGGCAACGCATCCTATACACTGGAGCAGCCGCTCCGGCAATCCATGAGGCCAGAACATGAGTATCCGTAATCTCGACAAGCTGTTCAAGCCGGCCTCGGTGGCCCTGATCGGCGCGACGGCGCGCGAACGCAAGCTGGGCGCCATCGCCCTGTATAACCTGCTGGGCGGCGGCTACCAAGGAGAGATTTGGCCCGTCAATCCCAAGTACGACCAGCTGATGGGCCTGAAATGCTACCGCAAGCTGGCGCAACTGCCGAAGGCGCCGGACCTGGCCATCATCTGCACGCCGCCCGCCACCATCACGGCCCTGATCCGCGAACTGGGCGCGCTGGGCACGCGCGCCGCCATCGTCATGACGTCCGGCCTCGACCCCGTGCGCGAGCAGTCGCTGCGCCTGGCCATGCTGAAGGCGGCCAAGCCGCATCTGCTGCGCATCCTGGGGCCCAACAGCATGGGCTTACTCGTGCCGAAACTGGGGCTGAACGCCAGCTTCGCCCACCTGGGCGCGACCAGCGGCAAGATCGCCTTCGTCTCGCAATCGGGCGCGCTGGTGTCGGGCGTGCTTGATTGGGCCAATGCGCACGGCGTGGGCTTTTCCAAGTTCATTTCGCTGGGCGCCAGCTATGACATCGATTTCGGCGACCTGCTCGACTACCTGGCCGGCGACATCGATACGGCCGCCATCCTGCTGTACATGGAAGACATCCAGGCGGCGCGCAAATTCATGTCGGCGGCCCGCGCGGCCGCGCGCAGCAAGCCCGTCATCGTCCTGAAGGCGGGACGCGAGGCGGAGGGCGCGGCGGTGGCTGCCTGGCATACGGGCGCGCTGGCCGGTTCCGACGCCGTGTATGACGCGGCCATCCGCCGCGCCGGCATGCTGCGCGTGTATTCGGCCGAGGAACTCTTCGACGCTGTGGAAACCCTCACGCATATCCGCGCCCAGCGCGGCGAGCGCCTGGCGATTTTATGCAATGGCGGGGGACTGGGCGTGATGGCCACCGATGCGTTGGTGGGCAGCGGCGGCAAGCTGGCCGATTTGTCACCCGATACCGTGATTGCGCTGGAAAAGGCCCTGCCACGGGGCTGGTCGCACGACAACCCCGTGGGCTTGCCCGGCGACGCGCCCGTGCAGCGCTATGTCGACGCCATCAAGCCGCTGCTCGACGAGCCTCAGGCGGACGCCTTGCTGCTGCTGCACGCGCCCACGGCCATGGTCTCGTCGATCGACATCGCCGAAGCCGTCACGCCGCTGATCAAGGCCACTTCGCGCACGGTGCTGTCGTGCCTGTTGGGCGGCACCACCGTGGCGCCTGCGCGCCAGGTCTTCAACCGGGCCGGCATTCCCACCTACGACACGCCGGAAAAGGCCGTGCATGGCTTCATGCAGATCGTACAGTACCGGCGCAACCAGGAAACCCTGATGCAGGTGCCGGCGCAGCTGCCCATGTCGGCCACGCCGCGCCGCGCGCGCGTGCGCGAAATCGTCGCCGCCGCGCTGGCGGCCGGCCAGACGGTGCTGGGCGAATGCCGCTCGAAGGAAATCCTGGCCGCCTACGGCATTCCCGTGGCGATGACGCGCATGGCGGCCGACGTGGAAGAGGCGCTGGCCGTGGCGACGGACATTGGCTACCCGGTGGCGCTGAAAATCCATTCGCCCGACATCGCCCACAAATCCGACGTGGGCGGCGTGGCGCTCGACCTCGACACGCCCGACATCCTGCGCACGGCCGCCGCCGCCATGCTCAAGCGCGTGCGCCGTATGCGCCCCGATGCGCTGATCGACGGCTTTACGGTGCAGCAGATGGCGCGCCGGCCGCAATCGCATGAACTGATCGTCGGCGTCACCACGGACGCCGCATTTGGTCCCGTCATCCTGGTGGGGCAGGGCGGCATCGCCGTGGAAGTGACGGCGGACCACGCCATCGGCTTGCCGCCGCTGAACATGGTGCTGGCGCGCGACATGCTGGCGCGCACGCGCGTGTCGAAACTGCTGGCCGGCTACCGCAACCAGCCGCCGGCCGACATCGACGCCATCTGCTACACCCTGATCCAGGTGGCCGAACTGGTGGCCGACATCGGCGAACTGGCCGAACTCGACATCAACCCGCTGGTGGCCGACGCTGACGGCGTGATCGCCCTCGATGCGCGCATCCGTCTGCAGCCGGGCCAGAAGAGCGACCGCCTGGCCATCCGCCCGTATCCGCAGGAGCTGGAAGAGCAGGTGACGTGGATGGGCCAGCCCATCCTGCTGCGCCCCATCCGCCCCGAGGACGCGCCGCAGCACATGGACCTGTTCCACGCGCTGGACCCGGACGACGTGCGCCTGCGCTTCTTCACTTCCATGCGCGAGCTGCCCGTGTCCCAGCTGGCGCGCCTGACGCAGATCGATTACGACCGCGCCATGGCCTTCATCGCCACGCACACGGGGCCGGACGGCAAGCCGGAGACCCTGGGCGTGGTGCGCGCCGTGGCCGATCCGGACAATATCCACGCCGATTTCGCCATCGCCGTGCGTTCGGCCCTGAAAGGCAAGGGCCTGGGCCACATCCTGTTTGAAAAGCTGGTCGACTACTTCCGCAGTCGCGGCACGGAAGCGCTGGTGGGCGAGGCGATGGCGCGCAACAAGGGCATGCAGCGGCTGGTGAAAAGTTTTGGCGGCGAAGTCTCGCCGTCGGAAGAGCCGGGCGTGGTCAACTTGCATATCGGGCTGCGCGCGCCTTAAAAAAAGTACAGGGGGGCTAGCCGCAGGTTTGTGCTGGATCAAACCCGCCCCTGTCGGTAGTCTTTACACTTTCACTTCCAGGCTGAGACATTCAGTGCGATTTCGGGAGTGAGTACATGCTTACGGCAACATATATATTGGTTTCCCTGTCGGTGGAACAGGCAAGTATCCGCATGAGTTTGTTGGCATTTCAAAAATACATGCAGATGCAGCTGCGCCAGCAAAGCAGGCTGAGCCTGGCGCAATTGCAGTACACGGGCGACTGGCTGAACCGGCTGTACCAGGGGGGCTACTGGCGCAAGGTGGAGATGTATCTGATCCCCGCCATTCGCCAGGCCACGCCGCATGCCGATGGCTTGCTCAATGAGCTCAACGGCTTGAACCACGCGGCGCTGGAAAGCATCAATGTCGTGCAGCAGCGCGCAGGTGCCGCCCTCGACAGCTCCGAGCAGCAGGCCGAGCAGCTGTGCGCGGCCATCGACACCTTTTGCGCGGCCTTGCTGCAGCGCCTGGAAAAAGAAGAGCGCGAACTGTTCGCGCTGGCGCGCAAGGTCATCGTGGGCGAAGCGTGGTTTGCCATCGCTTATCAGTTCCTCGCCCACGATGCGCGCGCGCACGAAGCACGCCGCGGCAAGGCGCAAGTGCTGCCTTTCGTCTTACCTGCGTCGGGCACGCCTGCTGACGCCGCTGAAACCCCGGGCATCGCCGGCACCGCCGCCGCGGATGCCTTGCCTGCCGTGCCACAGCCGCTGCGCGCGCAGGCTTGAGCGGGTAGCGAGCGCACACCCCCGTCCGTCCGTTGTTTGCGCCGGCTCCACGCTCCTGATTTTGCGAAGGTGCCAGCATGGGAGACATGTTGCGTTACTCATTTGGCAACTTGTACAGACCTGTCCGATGTAATACCCCGGGCTTTGTTATGATGGTGTTTTTGATCCACGCGAAACCCGTCATGTTCGAATTTCTTTTCAAGCGTTCTGCCAGCAAGCCTTCCGCACCAGACCCTGTTGTGGCAGAGCAGGCCGCCGCCTCGGCGCAGAGCGCATCGCGCCGCGCCGAACAGGTTGCGCGTGCCCACGCCGTTGCGGGCGACGAAGCCGCCGCCTTTGAATTCATTGTGTCCAGCGAATTTGCCGATGCCCGCCTGATCGCGGCCGAACACGTCCATGCCTTGCACCTGCTGGAAAAAGTCCACCAGGCCATGCGCAATACGGACCGCCGCGTGGCCAAGCTGATGCAAGGCCGCATCGACCTGATCCGCCACCAGGCGGCGGAAACCCAGCGCGCCCAGGCCAGCATCGATACCGCCCAGCGCCTGCTGAACGATGACAAGCTGAGCCCGAACCAGGTAGCCGAACTGGACCGCCAATGGCAAGTCATCAAGGCCGCGCCCGAACTGGCGACCGCCTTTACCGCCGCGCGTGCCGCGCTGGCAGCCCGCCTGGAAGCGCAAGTGGTGTTGCAGCGCGCCGTGATCGACGCCGTCGCCGCCGCGCGCGCGCTGGCGAGCAATGGCCAGACCGCCGGGGAACTGGCGCAGGCGCTGGCCCGCCTGGATGCGGAACATGCGCAACATGCGCAATCGCCAGAACGCGCTTCGCTGCCGAGACACCTGGAAAGCGATTTCATCCAGGCGCGCGAACAGGCGCAGTCCGCCTTGCAAGCCTTGCAGCAGCACCAGGCCGTGTTTGATGCGCGCCAGGCCGCGCTGGCCGAATGGCAGGCGCAAGATGCCGCCACCCTGGACGTGGATACCCTGAAACGCGCCTGGCAAGCCCTGCCGCGCCTGCCCGAATCCAGTTTGTCCGACAGCTTGCAGCAGCAATTTGCAGCCCTGCTGGCCAGCGCGCCGGCGCCCGTGCTGGCTGCAGCGCCAGAAGCCGAACCGGCGCCGCGCAAGCCGCGCCAGGAACACGCGCCCGTGTCGAAAGAAGCGACGGAGCAGTTCGTCAAGATGCTCGACGCCATGGAAGCGGCGCTGCAGGAAGGCCTGCTGCACGTGGCCTCCGAGCACGACAAAGTTTTGCGCGATAGCAAGCACGGCCGCCTGACGTCAGCGCAAGCGGATCGCCTGGCCCATGTTCGCGGGCAATTCAAGCAACTGGCCGACTGGGCGCGCTGGGGCGGCAACGTGTCGCGCGAGGAACTGGTCAAGGCGGGCGAGGAATTGCCGGCGCAAGAACTGCCGATGGCCGAGCTGGCCAAGAAAGTGGGCAGCCTGCGCGAGCGCTGGAAGTCGCTCGACACCTTGTCCGGCCCCGCGCCCAAGTCCCTGTGGGAGCGTTTCGACGCGGCCTGCAGCCTCGCGTACGCACCGGCGGCCCAGCATTTCAAGCAGCTGGCCGAAGAGCGCCACGGCAATGCGGCCAAGGCCCAGGAACTGATCGCGGAAACGGCGGCCCTGGCGGCCGAAGAGAGTACCGACTGGAAACACGTTGCTTCCGCCTCGCAGCGTTTGCGCCAGGCGTGGACGCGCCTGGGCACCATCGACCGCAAGGAAAAGAAGCGCCTGGATACGGAGTTTGGCGCCGCGCTGGACGCCCTGTCGAAGCCGCTGGACACGCAGCGCCAGATCGAGACGGCGCGTCGCGAACAATTGATCGTCGAAGTGGGCTTGCTCAAACCGTCCGAGCGCAATACGGTCGACATGCTGAAAGCCTTGCAGGACAAATGGCAGGAACTGGCGAAAGCCCTGCCGCTGGAGCGCCGCGCGGAACAGGCGCTGTGGCAGCGCTTCCGCGCCGCCTGCGACGATATTTTTGCCAAGCGCAAGGAAACGGCCCACGCGGCCGACCACGAGCGCCGCGAACATCTGCATGCGCGTGTAGCGCTGTGCGCCGCGCTGGAAACGGCCGTCGTGCCCGAGGGCGATGACAAGAGCCGCAGCGCCTTCATCCACCATTTGCTGCGCGACACGCGCGCCGCCTGGAATGCCACGGGCCCCGTGCCGCGCGCCAACGAAGCGAAGATCGAACAGCGCTACCAGGCGGCTGTCGCCGGCGTGCAAGCGCAAGCGGACGCCATCGCCGAGCGCGCCGGTGCGGCCCAGGTCAACGCCCTGCGCGACAAGCTGCGCCTGGTGCAGGCGCTGGAAGCCGCACTGGCTGAGGGTGACGCCGGCGCCGACGCGCAAGCGTGGAGTGAGCGCTGGAGCGCCTTGCCAGCGCTGGACACGCAATATGAACGCAGCCTGCAGCAGCGCTTTGCCGCCGCCCAGGCCGCGCTGGGCGAGGGCAGCACCGCCTACGTGCAGCAATTGCAGGCCAACCAGGAGCGCTTGCTCGATGAAGTCTTGCGCCTGGAAATCGTCGCCGGCGTCGACAGCGGCGCCGAGTTTGCCCGCGAGCGTCTGAAAATGCAGGTGGAAGTGCTGCAATCGTCACTCAAATCAGGCCAGAAGCCGCTTACGCAAGTGTCGCAGCTGATGCAGCTGTGCACGATAGCCGCCGCCACCGATGCGCGCACGGCCAGCCGCATCGAAACCCTGCTGCGGCGCATAGGAGGCCACGCCAAATGAGCACTTCCGTCCGCATCCAGCAAGCCGATTTTGACCTCAGTCAAGAAATTGCACAATTGCGTGCAGGCAACCCCAAGGTGGGCGCCGTCGTCGGCTTTGTCGGCACGGTGCGCGACATGAACGAGGGGCTGGACGTGGCCGCCATGGAGCTCGAGCACTATCCGGGCATGACGGAAAAGTCCATTGTGGCGATCGTCGAGCAGGCGCGGCAGCGCTGGCCCCTGTCCGGCGCGCTGGTGATCCACCGCGTGGGACCCCTGCTGCCGCAGGAGCAGATCGTGCTGGTGGCGGTCTCGTCCGCCCACCGGGGCGAGGCCTTCGCCGCCTGCGAGTTCATCATCGATTACCTGAAGACGGAAGCGCCGTTCTGGAAGAAGGAAGACACGCCCGAAGGCGCGCGCTGGGTCGATGCGCGTGACAGCGACGAGACGGCGCTGGACAAATGGACGGCAAAAGCAAGCTCCATTTGAATCGGACGCGCCCCACACGGTAGCATTTGCCCAAGTGCATCGGTTTTCTGCTTTGTGTATGCTTGAAAAGTACTGCCTCACCCCAATTTGGTTAACAACTAATTAACCGGGAGCGCTTTTCATGCGACAAGACAAACTCACCACCAAATTACAGGAAGCCCTGGCCGATGCGCAAAGCTTGGCCGTGGGCAATGACAACCCCTATATCGAACCAGTCCACCTGCTGACGGCCCTGTTGAACCAGGACGACGGCGGCGCCCGCTCGCTGCTGCAGCGGGCCGGCGTCAACGTGGGCGGCCTGTCAAAGGCCCTGGGCGCCTCGATTGAACGCTTGCCGAAAGTCTCCGGCACGGGCGGCGATGTGCAGGTCAGCCGCGAATTCGTGGCCTTGCTGAATCTGGCCGACAAGGAATCGCAAAAGGCGGGCGACCAGTTCGTGTCCAGCGAAATGGTCTTGCTGGCCATGACGGACGACAAGTCCGACTGCGGCAAGCTGGCGCGTGAAAACGGCCTGACTCGCAAGGCCTTGGAAGCGGCCATCGGCGCTGTGCGCGGCGGCAATAAGGTCGATACACAAGAGGCCGAAGGCCAGCGCGAAGCACTGAAAAAATACACCTTGGACCTGACGGAACGGGCGCGCAAGGGCAAGCTCGACCCTGTGATCGGGCGCGACGATGAAATCCGCCGCACCATCCAGATATTGCAGCGCCGCACCAAGAACAACCCCGTGCTGATCGGCGAGCCGGGCGTGGGCAAGACCGCCATCGTCGAAGGCCTGGCGCAGCGCATCGTCAACGGCGAAGTGCCCGAATCGCTGAAAGGCAAGCGCGTACTGTCGCTGGACATGGCCGCCTTGCTGGCCGGCGCGAAATACCGCGGCGAGTTTGAGGAACGCCTGAAATCCGTGCTGAAGGAACTGGCCATGGATGAAGGGCAAACCATCGTCTTCATCGACGAGATGCACACCATGGTGGGCGCGGGCAAGGCCGAGGGTGCGATGGACGCCGGCAATATGCTGAAACCGGCGCTGGCGCGCGGCGAGCTGCACTGCGTGGGAGCGACCACCCTCGACGAGTACCGCAAGTACATCGAGAAGGATGCCGCGCTGGAACGCCGCTTCCAGAAAGTGCTGGTCGACGAGCCGACCGTGGAGGCGACGATCGCCATCCTGCGCGGCTTGCAGGATAAATACGCGCTGCACCACAAGGTGGAAATCACGGACGCGGCCATCATCGCCGCCGCCGAGCTGTCGCACCGCTACATCACGGACCGTTTCCTGCCCGACAAGGCGATCGACCTGATCGATGAGGCGGCGGCGAAGATCAAGATCGAGATCGACTCGAAGCCGGAAGTGATGGATAAGCTGGAGCGCCGCTTGATTCAGCTCAAGATCGAGCGCGAAGCCGTGAAGAAGGAAAAAGACGAAGCGTCGTTGCGCCGCCTGGGCCTGATCGAGGAAGAGATCGTCAAGCTGCAGCGCGAATACAACGACTTCGAGGAAATCCTGAAGGCGGAAAAAGCCGTGGTACAGGGCAGCACGCACATCAAGGAAGAGATCGAGCAAGTCAAGCTGCAGATGGAGCAGGCCACGCGCGAGAGCAATTGGCAGAAAGTGTCGGAATTGCAATACGGCAAGCTGCCGCAGCTGGAAGCCCAGCTCAAGCAGGCTGACAGCGGCATACCGAAACGCGATCCCGACCAGCCGAAGCTGCTGCGCACGGAAGTGGGCGCCGAGGAAATCGCCGAAGTGGTGTCGCGCGCGACGGGCATACCCGTATCGCGCATGATGCAGGGCGAACGCGACAAGCTGCTGCACATCGAAGAGAAACTGCATGAGCGCGTCGTGGGCCAGGATGAAGCGATCACGGCCGTGGCTGACGCCATCCGCCGCTCGCGCGCCGGCTTGAGCGATCCGAACCGTCCATATGGCTCCTTCATGTTCCTGGGGCCGACGGGCGTGGGCAAGACCGAGCTGAGCAAGGCGCTGGCGACCTTCCTGTTCGATACGGAAGAATCGATGATCCGCATCGACATGAGCGAGTTCATGGAGAAGCATTCCGTGGCCCGTCTGATCGGCGCGCCGCCCGGCTATGTGGGTTACGACGAAGGCGGCTACCTGACGGAAGCCGTGCGCCGCAAGCCGTACAGCGTGATCCTGCTCGACGAAGTGGAAAAGGCGCATGCCGACGTCTTCAACGTGCTGCTGCAAGTGCTCGACGATGGACGCATGACGGACGGCCAGGGCCGCACGGTGGACTTCAAGAATACCGTCATCATCATGACCTCGAACCTGGGTTCGCATAAGATCCAGGCCATGGAAAGCGATGATCCCGGTGTCGTGAAGCTGGCCGTGATGGCCGAGGTACGCTCGCACTTCCGTCCCGAATTCGTCAACCGCATCGACGAAATCGTGGTGTTCCACGGCCTCGACGAGAAAAACATCGGCGCCATCGCGAAGATCCAGCTCAAAATTCTCGAAGAACGCCTGGCGCGCATGGACATGCAGCTGAGCTTGACGGACGCGGCCTTGCAGCAAATCGCCGAAGCGGGCTACGACCCGGTGTATGGTGCCCGTCCTTTGAAACGGGCAATCCAGCAGCAGATCGAAAATCCGCTGTCGAAGCTGATCCTGGAAGGCAAGTTTGGCCCGAAAGACGAGATCCGCATCGACGCCCGGAACGGCAACCTGGTGTTTACGGGGGCGCAAGTGGGGCTGGACAAGGTGTAATTCTTGCCCCAACGGCGAAAGGCTGGGGTCGGACCCTCAGGGTCCGACCCCGGTATTTGCAGCAGGGGTTGATTTAGCCGCAATAAGCAAGGGCGCGATCAGGCTGGACCTGATCGCGCCCTTCTTGCTATCATCGTCACTATTTTCTGACTAATTCCGGAGGCGGTACGATGGCAAACACATGGCAAGCAGGGCGGCGCATTGGAGTGGGATTGACCTTGGCGGCGGCCGTGCTGGCATTGCCTGCCCAGGCTCAGGAAGAAAAAGTACTGAACATCTATAACTGGTCGGACTATATCGGCGACGATACGATCAAGAATTTTGAGAAGGAAACGGGCATCAAGGTACGCTACGACGTTTTCGACAATAACGAAATCCTCAATGCGAAACTGGTGGCGGGCAAGTCCGGCTACGATATCGTCGTGCCGACGGCCCAGTGGGCGCGCCTGCAGATCGACGCGGGCCTGCTGCGCAAACTCGACAAGAGCAAGCTGACGAATCTGGGCAACCTGGACCCCAGCCTGCAGGCCAAGCTGTCGAAGATCGACCCGAACAACGATTACCTGGTCGACTGGCTGTGGGGCTACACGACGGTCGGCATCAACGTCAACAAGGTCAAGGCCGCGTTGGGCGGCATGCCCATGCCCGACAATGCCTGGGATCTGATCTTCGACCCGAAATATGCAGCGAAGCTGAAATCGTGCGGCGTGTCCTTCCTCGACTCGCCGTCGGAAGTGCTGCCGGCCGCCCTGCAATACCTGGGCAAGCCCGCGTACTCGAAAGCAGCCGCCGATTACCAGGAAGCGGGCAAGGTGCTGCAAGCGATCCGTCCTTACGTGACCCTGTTCAGCTCGTCAGGCTACATCAATGACATGGCCAACGGTTCCGTCTGCGTCGCGCTGGGCTGGTCGGGCGACATCAATATCGCGCGCCAGCGCGCCATCGATGCGAAAAATGGCAATGTGATCCAGGTGCTGGTGCCGAAGACGGCCGCCCTGATGTTCGACACCATGGCTATCCCCGCCGACGCGCCGCACCCGAACAATGCGCACCTGTTCATCAACTACATTTTGCGTCCGCAAGTGCATGCCAGCCTGAGCAACAAGGTGTTCTACGCGAATCCGAATCCGGCCAGCATCAAGTATGTACGCAAGGATATCGGCGAGAACAAGGCCATCTTCCTGTCGGATGCCGACAAGCAGCGCATGGCCGCGCCGGAAGCGACCACGGCCGATATCCGCCGCCTGATGACGCGCATCTATACGAAGTTCAAAACGGGAGTATAAAAACAAGGATGGCGCGAGAGACGGGCTTGGTGGCCGTCGCTGGCGCCATGCGATATTGCCGAGGTGAACACTACTCGTGGTAGCGGTCCATCAGCTTGTGGTGGCTGCCGCGCATTTCTTCGATCAGTTCAAAGGCGACGAAGCCGATGATGGCGGCGAAGATGGCGATGAAGAGAAAAACGAGGAAGGTTAACATGATCTTTCAGCCGCTGTTGGACGGCTGTCCGCTGGGTTGCTCAAGGTGCCAGAGCAGCGCTCCAACACGTAGTTGATGCAATTAAACTCTAGCAGATCGGCAGCGCTTTGCAAGGCTGCTGAGTTGTAATTCCTGCTAGTATTTGTCCCAGCACACTTTTTGCGCATTTCCCTTATTTCACCACCAGGTCATGCGCCATCACCGCCTTGAGATAAACGCTGATGGGGTCACCCGGTTCGCGTTGCGAGAACCTGTCCATCTTTGCGCTGGCCTTGCGCATTTCCCTGCTTGAGCATCCCTATTTCACCACCAGGTCATGCGCCATCACCGCCTTTAAATAGACGCTGATGGGGTCGCCCGGCTCGTGCTGGGAGAACCTGTCCATCCTTGCGCTGGCCTTGCGCATTTCCCTGCTTGAGCACCCCTATTTCACCACAAGGTCATGCGCCATCACCGCCTTGAGATAAACGCTGATGGGGTCGCCCGGTTCGCGTTGCGAGAACCTGTCCATCCTTGCGCTGGCCTTGCGCATTTCCCTGCTTGAGCATCCCTATTTCACCACAAGGTCATGCGCCATCACCGCCTTGAGATAAACGCTGATGGGGTCGCCCGGTTCGCGTTGCGAGAACCACCACGCGCTGGCCTTGCGCATTTCCCACTCTTGCTCTTCGCCCGTCAGCAGCAGGGCGGCCGCCTGTCCCAGCGTGGGCTGGTGGCCGACGATGAGCACGGTTTCCTTGCCGGCGGGCCAGTTGGCCGCCTTCAGGATGTCTTCCGCCTCGGCGCCAGGCGCCAGTTCCGGCATCAGCTTGAACTTGCGTCCCAGCGCTTGCGCCGTTTGCAAGGTACGCAGGGCCGGGCTGACGAGGATGCGGCAATTTTCCGGTAGTTGCGAAGCCAGCCATTCCCCCATGCGGCGCGCCTGTTTCTGGCCTTTGACGGTCAGGGCGCGTTCGAGGTCGGGCAGGCCCGGCTCCGCTTCTGCGTGTCGCCACAAGATGAGATCCATGCTGTGCTCCTCTGTGTAGAATTGCCTATTCGCCGACCTCCGCGCCCGGCGTGCCTAGTGTGTGCATCAAATACTGCTGGGCGCTGAACGGCGTTTGCTTGCCGCGCGGCTTGCGGCGCGCGTAGTGGCCCGTCGGCTCCAGTTCCCATGCATTTGTATTATCCTTCAAATACGGATTCAGGCCCTCGGCGATCACGCGCCGCTTCAGCGCCCGGTCCAGCACGGGGAAGGCCACTTCTACGCGGCGGAACAGGTTGCGGCTCATCCAGTCGGCGCTGGCCAGGTAGACATCGTGCGCCAGGTCGTTGCGGAAGTAATAAATGCGACTGTGTTCAAGGAAACGGCCGATCACGGAGCGTACCTTGATGTTTTCCGACAGGCCAGGCACGCCCGGCTTCAGGGTGCAGGCGCCGCGCACGATCAGGTCGATCTTCACGCCATCGGTGGAGGCCGCATACAGGGCGCGGATCACGGATTCATCGACCAGCGCGTTGACTTTCACGATGATGCGCCCGCGCCGGCCCGAGCGGGCGATCTTCGCCTCGTTGCGGATGGCCTTGATGATTTCGCTTTGCAGGCCGAACGGCGCCAGCCACAGGTGGTTCAGGTTGTGCGGCTTGGTCAGGCTGGTCAGGTGGATGAAGACTTCGTTTACTTCCACGGCCAGGTCCTGGTTGGCCGTCAGCAAGCCGAAGTCCGTGTACAGCTTGGTGGTGGTGGGGTGATAGTTGCCAGTGCCGAGGTGGGCATAGAAGCGCAACGCGCCTTCTTCGCGGCGGATGACGAGCGCCACCTTGGCATGGGTTTTCAGTCCCACCACGCCGTACACGACTTGCGCGCCCGCCTGTTCCAGCTTGTCGGCCCAGTTGATATTGGCTTCTTCATCGAAGCGCGCCATCAATTCCACAATGACGGTCACTTCCTTGCCCATTTTCGCCGCCGTAATCAGCGACTCCATCAAGTCCGAATTCATGCCCGTGCGGTAGATCGTTTGCTTGATGGCGACGACGGATGGATCGTAGGCGGCGCTGCGCACGAAGTCGATCACCGTCTGGAACGACTGGTAGGGGTGGTGCAGCAGGATGTCGTGCTTGTTGAGCGCGGCAAAGATGTCGTTGCCGATGGCTTTATGCGCGAGGCCGGGGAAGAAGGGGGGGAAGCGCAGCTCGGGCTGCTTGACGTGGTCGATCATTTCCGACAGGCGCACCAGGTTGACGGGACCGTTGACGCGGTACAGCCGGCTTTGATCAAGGCTGAACTGGTCGAGCAGGAACTGTGACAGTTCTGGCGGGCAATTGCGCGCCACTTCCAGGCGCACGGAGGTGCCGAACTGGCGCCCCACGAGTTCGCCCTTCAAGGCTTGGCGCAAGTTCTTGACTTCGTCTTCGTCGACCCAGAGGTCGCTGTCGCGGGTGACCCGGAATTGCGAATAGGCAATCACCTCGCGCCCGGCGAACAGGTCCGAGATGTGCGCATGGATGACGGAGGACAGTAAACAGAAGGACACGCCATCGCCGGATATCTCGTCCGGCAACTTGATGACGCGCGGCAAGACGCGAGGCGCCTTGACGATGGCGATCGCCGTGCCGCGCCCGAACGCATCCTTGCCGCTCAGCGAAACGATGAAATTGAGGCTTTTATTCACCACTTGCGGGAAGGGGTGGGCGGGGTCGAGGCCGATGGGCGTGAGCAGGGGGCGTACTTCGCGGTCGAAATATTGCTTGACCCACGCGCGCTGCGCCTCGTTGCGGTCGCTGTCGCGCAGCAAATGCACGCCTGCTTCGCGCAGGGCCGGCAGGACGTCGTTATTTAATATCTCGTACTGGCGCTCCACCAGCGCATGGCATTCCTTGCCGATGCGCTCCAGGTTGGCCGCCAGGGCAGGGTGGCCCGCCAGCGAACCGCCGATGCTGCCGGCCGCCAGCAGGCTGGCCACGCGCACCTCGAAGAACTCATCCATATTGCTGCTGACGATGCACAGGTAGCGCAGGCGCTCGAGCAGCGGAATGTTCGGGTCTTCCGCCTGGGCCATCACGCGCCGGTTGAAAGTCAGTTGCGACAGTTCGCGGTCAAGCAGGATGCCCGATTTGGTCACTTCCGTGTGCAGTTCAGGTTTCATATTCTTTTGTCTTTGCAGATAGTTAATTCTAGCCGTATTTCATCATGTATGACGCGTTGTGAGTGTAATCATGAAATATGACGTAAGCGTGACATAAGCTGTCATAAAGCGTCGCCCGTCCTGTCATTTTTTACGCCGAAAAGGGCAATCCTCGGGGCGTAGCCAATTATTTCAGGAATTTTCACCCATGTCATAAAGCTGTCATATTCGCTTGCTAGACTGCGCAGCATTCAACCGGGACTTTGAGCCCTAACAACCCTGAGGACTTGATATGCAAATGAAGCAAATGTTCAAATTTATCGTCGTGGGTGCTTCGGCAGCGATGGCATTTTCTTCCGCTTCCGTCATGGCGGCAGATATGACAGGTGCTGGTGCAACCTTCCCGTACCCGATCTACGCCAAATGGGCCGAGACGTACAAAGCCAATACCGGCAACGGCCTGAACTACCAGTCCGTCGGTTCCGGCGCTGGCATCAAGCAAATCAAGGCCAAGACTGTTGAATTCGGCGCCTCGGACATGCCTTTGAAGGCAGAAGAGCTGGAAGAAGCAGGCCTGATGCAGTTCCCTGCCATCATGGGCGGCGTGGTCACCATCGTCAACCTGGACGGCGTGACCCCAGGCCAGCTGAAGATGACGGGCAAGGTCGTTGGCGACATCTACCTGGGCAAGATCACCAAGTGGAGCGCTCCTGAAATCGCCGCATTGAACACGGGAGTCAAGCTGCCGGACACGGAAATCACCGTGGTACACCGCGCAGACGGTTCGGGCACGTCCTTTCTGTTCACCGACTTCCTGTCGAAAACCAACCCGGAATTCAAATCGAAAATCGGTGCTGGCTCGGCTGTGAAATGGGCTGTCGGCGTAGGCGGCAAGGGTAACGAAGGCGTCGCCGCCAACGTACAGCGTATCAAGGGTTCGATCGGCTACGTCGAGTGGGCTTACGCCAAGAAAAACAAGATGTCGCACACCCAGCTGCAAAACAAGGACGGCAACTTCCTGCAACCTGACGACGAAAACTTCAAGGCAGCAGCCGCTTCGGCACCTTGGACGCAAACCCCAGGCTTCGGCGTGGTCCTGACCGACCAGGCTGGCAAGAACAGCTGGCCTATCACCGGCGTGTCGTTCATCCTGATGCACAAAGTCCAGGCTGACGCAGCCAAGGCAAAAGAAGTCCTGAAATTCTTCGACTGGGCTTACAAGAACGGTGGCGCCGCCGCTGTTGAACTGGACTACGTGCCGATGCCAGCATCGGTCGTGAAACTGGTGCAGGAATCGTGGAAAGCCAACCTGAAAGACGCATCGGGCAAAGCCATCTATTAATTCGATAGCTTGACCATGTAAGTACTGCGCTATCCTTGCCCCCCCGCCAGCAGCACGGTGGGGCAGGGAGTTAGCCAGGACCGCCCGCAAGCCTTTGCAGGCGGTCCTGGCTAAAAAAGCAAGATAAAACAAGAGTTCAAAACAGCAATACCGGCAGTACCACCCACATCTGGCACAATATGAGCGCACAATCTACCTCCTCCACGATCCCCATGCCAGGCGGCACCATGACCGATTCCATCAGTCACGCGCAAATGCTTTCCACCATGCGCAAGCAGCGCTTCCAGGATTTCATGTTCCACAAGGTGACGATGCTGTTCGCCCTGTCGGTGCTGATCGTCCTGGTAGGCATCATCATTTCGCTGATCATGGAATCGATACCGGCTTTCAAGACCTTCGGCCTGCATTTCATCGTGTCGGCAGAATGGGACCCCGTCAATGACCAGTACGGCGCCCTGATCCCCATCATCGGTACCCTGGTGACGTCGGTAATTGCCCTGCTGATCGCCTTTCCCGTCAGCTTCGGCATCGCCCTGTTCCTTACGGAAATCTGCCCGGCCTGGCTGCGCCGCCCGCTGGGCACGGCTGTCGAGCTGCTGGCCGGCGTGCCATCGATCATCTATGGCATCTGGGGCCTGTTCGTGTTTGCTCCCCTGTTTGCCGACCACGTCCAGCCCATCCTGAAAGCCACCCTGGGCAACGTGCCCGTCATCGGCCAGCTGTTCAGCGGCCCCATGATGGGCATCGGCTTGCTGACGGCCGGCCTGGTGCTGGCCATCATGATCATCCCCTTCATCGCTTCCGTGATGCGCGACGTGTTTGAAATCGTCCCCGCCGTGCTGAAGGAATCGGCCTACGGCCTGGGCTGCACGCGCTGGGAAGTGGTGCGCAAGATCGTCTTGCCTTACACCAAGACCGGCGTCGTCGGTGGCGTCATGCTGGGCCTGGGCCGCGCGCTGGGCGAAACCATGGCCGTCACCTTCGTCATCGGTAACGCCAACAAGCTGTCTTGGTCGCTGTTTGCCGCCGGTAACAGCATCACCTCGCTGCTGGCGAATGAATTCGGCGAAGCGCAATCCGAGCTGCATGTGTCCTCGCTGTTCTCGCTGGCCTTGATCCTGTTTGTCATCACCTTTATCGTCTTATCCGCCGCCAAGCTGATGCTGGCTGGCATGTCCCGCAAGGAAGGCACGAAATGAGCCAGCTCAGCCAAGTTAGCACCCACGACGCTCCGGCCAAGCCGGCCATGAACCCCGTCTACCGCAAGCGCCTGTTGATGCACCGCATCGGCATCGCCCTGTCGGTGGCCGCCATGGCCCTGGGCCTGGCCGTGCTGGTATGGATACTGTTCACCCTGATCATCAAGGGTTTCGGTGCCTTGTCCGTCGACCTGTTCACGCAAACGACGCCGGCCCCCGGCAGCGAAGGCGGCGGCCTGATCAATGCCATCGTCGGCAGCGCCCTGATGGTGGGCCTGGCCACCATGGTGAGCACTCCGATCGGCATCCTGGCCGGCATCTACCTGGCCGAATACGGCGAAGAAAACAAGCTGGCGCAAGTGACGCGCTTCGTCACCGACATCATGTTGTCGGCGCCATCGATCGTCATCGGCCTGTTCGTGTATGCGCTGTATGTTTCCCAGGTAAAACATTTTTCAGGTTATGCAGGCGCCATCGCCCTGTCGCTGATCGCCGTGCCGGTGGTGGTGCGCACGACGGACAACATGCTGCGCCTGGTGCCGAACAGCCTGCTCGAAGCCGCCTTTGCCCTGGGTGCGCCGCGCTGGAAGGTCGCCACCCTGGTGCGCTTGCGCGCCGTCAAGGCTGGCGTCATCACCGGCGTGCTGCTGGCATTGGCCCGTATCGCCGGCGAAACGGCGCCGCTGCTGTTCACGGCCCTGAATAATCAGTTCCAAAGCTTCAACATGAATGCGCCGATGGCCAACTTGCCGTCCGTCATCGCATCGTTTGCGATGAGCCCGTACGACAACTGGCGCTCGCTGGCCTGGGGTGGTGCACTGCTGATCACCTTCAGCGTGCTGGCCTTGAATATCCTGTCGCGCACCGTGTTCAGCCAAAAAGTCCCTAATTAAACAGATATCGAGCGAAGCGAACCCATATGAATACGCAAATGAATCCAGCCCAAGACTTGGCACCAAAGAAAAAAACCATCGAAATTTCGGGCCTGAACTTTTTTTACGGCAAAACGCAAAGCTTGCATAACGTCAACCTGGACATCCACGAAAAGAAGGTCACGGCTTTCATCGGCCCGTCCGGTTGCGGTAAATCAACCCTGCTGCGCACCTTGAACCGCATGTACGACCTGTACCCGGGCCAGCGCGCGGAAGGCTCGATCCTGTACCGCGGCCGTAACGTGCTCGACGCCGACCAGGACGTCAACATGCTGCGCGCCAAGGTTGGCATGGTGTTCCAGAAGCCGACGCCGTTCCCCATGTCCGTGTACGACAATATCGCCTTCGGCGTGCGCCTGTATGAAGACATGTCGAAGGGCGAGATGGACGAGCGCGTGGAATGGGCCTTGAAAAAAGCCGCGCTGTGGGGCGAAGTCAAGGATAAACTCTCGAAGAGCGGCCTGTCGCTGTCGGGTGGCCAGCAGCAGCGTTTGTGCATCGCGCGCGGCGTGGCCGTGAAGCCGGACGTCTTGCTGCTCGATGAGCCGACCTCGGCGCTGGACCCGATCTCGACGTCGAAAGTGGAAGAGCTGATCAGCGAACTGAAACAGGATTACACGATCGCCATCGTGACGCACAATATGCAGCAGGCGGCGCGTTGTTCCGACTACACGGCCTATATGTACCTGGGCGAGCTGGTGGAATTCGGCGAAACGGATCAGATTTTCATGAATCCGGCACGCAAGGAAACGCAGGATTACATCACGGGCCGCTTCGGCTGATCCACCCGCATAGCTATATATACAAGACAACTGAATACGGAGAGACGGCATGATAGGCGAACATTCATCCAAGCAATACGACAACGAACTCGAAGCGATCCGCTCGAAAGTGCTCCTGATGGGCGGCATCGTTGAAACCCAGTTCCTCGACGCGATGACGTGCTTTCGCATCGGCAACCCGGAACGCGCCGACCGCGTGATGCGCGAAGACGACGTCGTCAACCAGCTGGAAGTGTCACTGGACGACGCCTGTAGCCATCTGATCGTGCGCCGCCAGCCGGCCGCCAACGATTTGCGCACCATCATGGCCACCATCAAGGTGATTACCGACCTCGAACGCGTAGGCGACGAGGCGACCAAAATCGCCCGCGTGGCGAAGAATCTGCACAAGCGGGGCAACGGCGTCGTCAACCATTACGAGATGGTGCGTGGCATTGCCAATACGGCCACCGACATGCTGCACGACGCGCTGGACGCGTTTGCCCGCAACGATGGCAAGCAGGCCTTACAATTAATTGCACAAGATGCCATCATCGACCATGAATTTCGGTCTATCATGCGCAACTTGATCACCTTTATGATGGAAGATCCGCGCACGATTTCGGCGGCGCTCGATACCCTGTGGGTGGCCAAGGCCATCGAACGGATCGGCGACCATGCGAAAAACATCGCCGAATACGTGATTTACGTGGTTGAAGGCAAGGACATCCGCCATACCAAGGTGGCTGCTCCCGCCATTTCCGAGGAGCTCCCTGAGTAAGCTTTATGGCATCTGATAAAACCACAGTATTGATTGTTGAAGATGAACCGGCCATCGTTGAACTGGTGACCTATTCGCTGCGCGAATCCGGCTGGAATTGCTGTTCCGTACAAAACGTTGCCGATGCCTGGGAATTTATCCAGCACCGCACGCCGCATCTGATTCTGCTGGACTGGATGTTGCCGGACCAGACGGGCTTGCGTCTGCTGTCGCGCATCCGCGCCGACCGCAATTTCGCCGCCATCCCCGTCATCATGCTCACCGCCAAAAGCATGGAAGAAGACAAGCTGGCCGGCCTGAACAGCGGGGCCGACGATTACGTCACCAAGCCGTTCTCGCCACGCGAGCTGCTGGCGCGCGCCAAAGCGCTGTTGCGACGCAAGAGTCCGGAGCACGCGCAGGCGCCCATGCGCGCCGGCAACGTGGCGCTGGACCCCGTCAGCTGCACCGTGATGATGGATGAGCAGAAGATCGACATCGGCCATGCCGAATACAAGCTGCTGAAATTCCTGCTGGCGCATCCGGAACGCGTGTTTTCGCGCAGCCAGCTGCTCGACAAGGTGTGGGGCGACCATGTGGTGATCGAAGAACGCACGGTCGATGTCCACGTATTGCGCTTGCGCAAAGCCTTGAAAGAGGCGGAAAGCCTGATCAAGACCGTACGCAGCGTCGGCTACATGTTGTCTGAAAAGTAAAGCTGGCCTCTATGAATCCGAAATTGCTGTTCTGGGTGCCGGCCGCCTTGCGCATGGTGCTGGCGCTGCTGGGCGTTGCCGTCGTCTGGTATCTGTTTGGCGCCACGTATGCGCTGGGCATCGCCTTCGTGCTGATGGCCATGATGGTGTTCGTGCAGCTGTCGTACCTGTTCCAGCTGAGTAACTGGCTGGACAATCCGCAAAGCGCCAAGCTGCCCGACGGCTGGGGCGCCTGGACCAGCATCTTCGCGCGCCTGTACCGCATGCGCCGCGACGACGAGAAAAACCAGGCCGAGCTGACGGAATGGCTGGCGCGTTTCCGCCAGGCCATGCACCTGTTGCCGGACGGCGTCGTCATCATGGACGATGTGCTATTCCTCGAATGGTGCAATCCGGCCGCCGAGAAACACCTGGGGCTCACGCACGAGCGCGACAAGGGCATGCGCGTGACCAATTTGATCCGCAGCCCCGAGTTCATGGATTACATCATCCTTGGCCGCTACGACCAGCCGCTGACGATCACCTTCCGCAACCGCAAGCTGATCGTGCAAATCATCCCGTTTGAAAACCGCCGCCAGATTCTCGTCACGCACGACGTGACGGAGACGGAACGCATCGAAATGATGCGCCGCGACTTCATCGCCAACGCCTCGCACGAACTGCGCACGCCGCTGACGGTCATCGTCGGTTTCCTGGAAATCGCCTCTGCCGAGCTGGACCTGGATGCCGCCACGCGCGCCGCCCACCTCAAGCTGATGACGGAGCAGGGCCACCGCATGCAGCATTTGATCGAAGACATGCTGACCCTGTCGCGCCTGGAATCGGTCGACTATCCGCTGCGTCCCGAGCCGGTGGATGTCAAAAAGCTCATGCAGCAAGTCTTGCGCGACGCCAAGGGCTTGTCGGCCGGCAAGCACGAGATCAAGATGGAATGCAACGGCCCGGACGTGCTGGGCAGCTACGACGAGCTGTACAGCGCCTTCGGCAACCTGGCTTCGAACGCCGTGCGCTATACGCCGGCCGGTGGCGCCATCACCCTGCGCTGGCAGGATGGCCCGGCCGGACCGCAATTCATTGCGCAAGATACGGGCATCGGCATCAGCCCCGAGCATATCTCGCGCCTGACGGAACGTTTCTACCGCGTCGACAAGAGCCGTTCGCGCGAAACCCAGGGTACGGGCCTGGGCCTGGCCATCGTCAAGCACGTGCTGCTGCGCCATGGGGGGACTTTGGCCATCCAGTCCGTGGCCGACAAGGGCAGCAGCTTCATCGTCAGCATGCCCAAGTCCGTCGTCACGCCGCTGCAGGGCGAGCTGCTGGTCAAGTAGTCCGGGGGAGGGCAGTGCCCTCCCTGTTTCCTCGGCGACTGGTGAAATGTTGGCATAAGTCGTTACAATCAGGCCATGACTTTAATTAACACTTCTTTTCGCCACGCCGGCGCGCAGCAACTGGCCCAGTCGCTGCAGGCTGCGCGCCAGGACACCCTGTCCCTGTTCGACTGTTATGTCAGTGCCGGCCTGGACGTGGTGGCGGGCCTGCCCCGCCATCCGCGCCTCAATCCGCCCTTATGGCAACTCGCGCACATCGCCTGGTTTGCCGAGTGGTACATCCTGCGCGAAGCCGCTTCCAGCCATCCGGCCGACGCCATCTACAATTCCCTGCTGACACGCGGCGACGACTTGTTCGACGCCAACATGGTCGAGCACCGCGCGCGCTGGAAGTTGGAATTGCCCAGCCCGGGTGCCGTGAAAACGTATTGCCACGAAGTACTCGACCGGGTGCTGGACAAGCTGTCGCGCGAAGCCAATGTCGACAGCGCCCTGGCGCCGTACCGGCTGGCGCTGGCGCATGAGGATTTGTGCGGCGAGGAAATGCTGGCCGGCTTGCAATGGCTGGGCCTGGAAGCCCCCGAGTCCTTGGCCGCCAGTCCCGCCTTGCCGGCAGCGGCGGGGGAGATCGCTTTTCCTGGCGCCAGCATCGAACTGGGCTCGCCGCGCGGGGCCGGGTTTGTCTTCGACAATGAATCGCCACCCTATAGCTGCTATGTGCCGCCGTTTTCCATCGATGCTTGCGCCGTATCGAACGCCCAGTTTGCCGATTTTGTCGCCGATGGCGGCTACCAGAACCGCCAGTTCTGGAGCGCGGCCGGCAGCGCCTGGCTGATGCAGCAGGAGCGCTCGTCGCCTTTGTACTGGCTGCGCGAAGCGACGCAGTGGCGCACCATGCGTTTCGGCCAGCGCACGACCTTGCCGCCGAATGAAGCCGTGCGCCATGTCAACCTGTATGAAGCGCAAGCGTATTGCGCCTGGGCGGGACGGCGCCTGGCGACCGAGGCGGAATGGGAGTATGCTGCGCTGTCCGGCCATCCGCGCTTTCACTGGGGCCAGGTGTGGGAGTGGACGGCGACGCCGTTCGAGCCGTATCCGGGCTTTGCGCCCGATGCCTGGCGCGAATACTCGGTGCCATATTTCATGCAGCACCAGGTGCTGCGTGGCGCCGCCTTCGCCACGTCGCCGCGCCTGCATTCGGCCCGCATGCGCGCCTTTCACGCGCCTGAGCGCGGCGACATCTTTGCCGGCCTGCGCACCTGCGCCTGCTAAGTCCGAGACAGCCAGCTGCTACCCTTTTCAGGAATTCTTTTGAGTACAGATAACGCCCCGCAGTTCATTCCCAAACGCATCACGCCCACGCCGGAGCAGGTCGCCATCCAGACGTCGCAAAAGAAAGTGGTCTTGATCGATGCCAATGCCGGCGCCGCCAAGACGACGACCCTGGCCCTGCGCCTGGCCGAGGCGCTGCACCGTGGCCGCGCGCCCGAGCGCATGCTGGCGCTGGTCTTCACGGAGGCGGCGCGCGTGGCCCTGCGCCAGCGCCTGCTGGAAGTGGGCGTGCCGCTCGGTGTCGTCAAGCGCCTCGTCATCGACACCTTCGACGCCTTTGCCGCCAAGGTGCTGTTGCAGCTGGAAAACATGCAGGTGGCATCCATGCGCAGCGATGAAGAGCTGCGCCCGGTGGCCTGGGAAGCATTGGAAGTGGTCTCCGAGAAATATGCTGACCGTTATCCGCTGGAAATCAATACGACCAACGGGGCGATTGCCGAATTCCTGAAATTGCAATTGCGCACCAAGGCGCGTCTGGATTTTCAAAATCCTGACTTTGAGAGCAACTCGCTGGACGATAACCTGGAAATGCTGGGCATGTCGCGCACGCATTATCTGTGGCTGCGCGAATATGAAGGCTTGCGCGGCGCCGACACGGGCGATATCCAGTTCCGCGCACCGTTCGACGCCACCTACGACCTGGTGCGCATGCTCGATGGCGACGAGCCGCTGCGCCAGCAATTGCCGGCCTTCCAGATCATCGTGGCCGATGAATTGCACGATTTGAACGAAGCGTCGTTCCGCCTGCTGACCATGCTGATACGCCGTGGCAACGCGTTTTTCTGCGGCGCCGGCGACAAGGATCAAGTGATCTACACGTGGTCGGGCGCCGACCACCGCTTTTTGCGCCAGCGCTTCGAGCAGGAATTCCCCACCTTGCAGCGCTTGCCGCTGACGGCATCCTACCGCTACGGCCCGCAACTGGCGCAGGCCGTGGGCGTGCTGAAAAACAAGGCCAGCGTGTCGGCCCTGTCGCGCGCCACCCACATCGAGCTGCTGGAGTACGACCATACGCAGCCGCAAGCGTGCAGCGCCCAGCTGATCGCCGCACTCGAACACGCGCATGCGGGCACGACGGCCATTTTGCTGCGCGACCGCGACCAGGCCATCCGCGTGGAAACGGCGCTATTCCAGAGCGGCATCGCGTATGGCCTGGTGGACATGAACAGTTATCTGCTGAGCCTGGAAGTGCTGATGCTGCGCGGCATGGTGGCCATTGCCCGTAAGGATTTGCATGCGATCAAGAGCGGCCCGCGCCGCGGCGAGATCCTCGAAGCCCTGGTGGCGTTTGCGGAAATCCCGTTTACGCGCGGTGAGCTCCAGCAAGCCAAGGCCGACGTGGCCAATTACCCTGACTTGCTGGAAGGCTTTTTGACGAACCAGCTGGCCAAGTCGCACAACCAGGCCAAGGCGGCGTTGACCCAGGCCGCCGTCGATTACCTGCGCGCGCTGCCCCCCGATGCCCTGGCGGGCGACGCCCTGCAGCACATCTTTGGCCTGATGCAGCTGGAACAGACGGCGCGCCGCATCTATGTCGACCCGGCACAGGCGCGGGTCGTGGCCCGTTCCCTGCACGGTTTTATTGCCGTATGCAGCGAAGCGGGCGTGGCACTGGGCGGCTTTGCCGGCTGGCTGGGCGAGATGGAAGAGGCCGTGACGGTCGCGACCGGCAAGGCCAGACTGGTCATCGCCTGCATCGACCAGATCAAGGGCCTCGAGTACAACCACGTGATTTTGCCTTACCTGGCCGTCGATGAGTTCCCGCGCAGCAAGACTGACCCGCTGGAAGAGGAAAACCGTTTTTATGTGGCCGCCACGCGCGCGCGCGACAGGCTCACCTTGCTCACGCCGCAAGACCCCGCCTACCGGAGCCGCTACATCGCCGCCCTGCAGCTGAAAAGCAAGATTGTTGCGCCCAAGTCATAGATCTTTTGCCGTGTAGCTGCTTTTTGTGAAAGACGAAAGCGGGCATACTTTGTTCATGTGATCGCAATCGATCTGAACCAACAAAGGAGGAACGGCATGAAGGTATTCTTGACAGGCGCGGCAGGTTTCATCGGTAGTTCCATCGCGGCGGGCCTCGTGCGCGCCGGTCATCAGGTCACGGGCCTGGTGCGCAAACCGGAACAGGTGGCCGAGCTGGCCAAGGTCGGCGTGTTGGGTGTGCCGGGCGATTTGAACGACCGCGAATTGCTCATCGAACAGGCGCAGGCGGCAGACGCTGTCATCAATGCGGCCAACAGCGACCACCGGGGCGCCGTGGAAGCCATCCTTGAAGCGCTGGCCGGCACCAACAAAGTGTTCCTGCACACGAGCGGCTCGTCCATCGTGGGCGATGCCTCGGGCGGCGAGGGGACGGAACAGATTTATGACGAAGACAAGTTGCCGGCGCCCACGGCCGACAAGGCGGCACGGGTCGCCATCGATGACTTGGTACTGGCCAGTGCAAACAAGGGCATACGCGCCAGCGTGCTGTGCAACACCCTGATCTACGGCCACGGCGCCTTGCCGCGCGACAGCGTGCAATTGCCCCGTTTGCTCAAGCAGGCGCGCAAGAGCGGCATCGTGCGCCACGTGGGTCCTGGCCGCAACATCTGGTCGAACGTGCATATCGACGATGTCGTCAGCCTGTATTTGCTGGCGCTGGAAAAGTCGCCCGCCGGCACGTTTTACTTTGTCGAGTCGGGCGAAGCGGCCTTCCGCGACATGACGGCCGCCATCGCCCAGGCATTGCAGCTGGAGCCTGCGCGGGATTGGCCGCTGCCCGAGGCGATTGCCGAATGGGGCTACGAAATGGCTTCCTACGGCCTCGGCTCCAACAGCCGCGTGCGCGGCGCAAGGGCGCGCACCTTGCTGGGTTGGCAGCCTCAGGGGCCATCGGTGCTGGCATGGATCCGGAATGACATGCTGCAGCCGCCGCAGGCCAACGCCGTTTGATGCAGCTCAGCAAAACCGCATCAGTGTGCGCTAGCGAACGGTGCTGTATGGCGATCAGGAGTATCATGGCTTTGCTTGGTTGAGACGCACTGCCGTGAAGTGGGCGGCATGTTCGATCTTCCAGCAGGTCAGCCGGTCGCCTCAAGGATCGGCACCAGATTTCCGCTGCCGGCGCGTTGGCGCATGCGGCTGTGCACTGCAACTCCAGGTCGCGGTGTGTACTGCGAACCCCTTCACGGCCGGCTCTAGCCGGTCTTTTTTTGTCTGTCGTTTCTGCCCTTGCGCCATTCACCGCCACCTGTCCGCCATTCGCCGAAGCGGTGTTTTCGCGCGCCCGAAATCCGCGTATCTTTACGATCAACCAACTCAAAGGGGGGGGCCGTGAAACCTGAACCAGCTTATTGCCGCCGTACCCAGCTGCTGTGGGGCGTGCTGCTGATCGCCATCGGCGCCGTCATCCTGCTGGACCGGCTCGATGTGATCTATCTCCACGATTACTATGCACTATGGCATTATTGGCCGCTGATACTGGTCGTCTTCGGCCTGAACAAGCTGCTTACGCCTGTGTCCGCCAAGCAGGTGCTGAGTGGACTGTGGCTGATCTTTTTCGCTGCCTGGTGGTATGTGTCGTATGAAGAACTGTGGAACTTGAATTTTTATAACAGCTGGCCGGCCCTGCTGATCGCCTGGGGCGTGGGCCTCGTGCTGGAACCGCTGCTGAACAAACATTTTATTGCCTATCGGGAGTCCGAGCATGAAAAATAAACCGCCGCTGCACTCGCCATCGCAGATCGTGCTGGGCGTCATCGTCATCGGCCTGGGGCTGTTGTTCCTGCTCGATAATCTCGGCTTCATCAATGTGCGCTACACCTTCCGCTTCTGGCCCACGGCGCTGATCGTGTTTGGCTTGCTGAAACTGTCGCAAAGCCGCAGCGCGAACGGCTATTTACTGGGCGGCATGCTGGTGCTGCTGGGCGTGGTCTGGACGCTCAAGCACATGGGCATCTTCTACCTGAACTGGGACTTGCTGTGGCCCTTGCTGATCATCGGCCTGGGCGTGGCCGTGGTGTCGAAGTCCTTGCCCGGCGCGCAGCAACGCCAGCGGCGCCGGCGCTTTGCCGCACAGCAAGACAGCACTGCACAGCCTGATTCGTTTGGCCAGGCCAGGAATGGCGCCGTTTCCCTGGACAAGGAAGGCGTGGCGGCAGCGCCCGGCGCAGACGGGCAGGCGGACGATGACAGCATCATCGAAGTGACGGCCATCCTGGGCGGCTATGTGCGACGCGTGTCGTCGCAGCGCTTCAGGGGCGGCGATATCAATGTCATCATGGCCGGCTGCGAAATCGACTTGCGCCAGGCATCGATGGAAGGCGAGGCCGTGCTCAACGTGTTTGCCCTGTGCGGCGGCGTCACCATCAAGATTCCGCCCGACTGGAGCGTGGTGCTGCAGGGCACGCCCATCCTGGGCGGCTTCGAAGAAAAGACCATCGTACCGCCGAACCAGAACAAGCGTTTGTACGTGACGGGCTACGCCATCATGGGCGGCCTGGAAATCCGCAACTAGGCGCGCATGTCCGGGCCCTTGTCGAAGCGGCGTGGCGCCGTAGTGGTGTTCCTGGTCTGCATCGCGCTGGGCCTGGCCCTGGCCTTCATCCTGGCCAGGGTGGCCCATGCGCCCTGGCTCAACGCCGTCTTGCTGGTGGTGCCCGCCACGCTCGTGTATGCGATCGGTTCGGGTTTTTCCGCGTTTTACCTGTGCCGCGCCTATCCCTTGCACGCCCGCCATCCGCTCGCCATTGCCAGCGTGATGGGTGTGGCGGCCCTGTTTGCGGGCTTGCTGTGGGCCACCTTGCTGCAATTTTTGAACAGCGTCAGTCTGTTGCTGGAGCTGCGCTGGCTGGGCGTGAACCTGACGCAATCGCTGCTGGCCCTGTTCTTCGGCCTGGGCGTGCTGCTGTATTGCCTGGCTGCCGCCGTGCATTATCTGTTGCTGGAATTCGTGCGTGCCAGGATGGCCGAGCAGCGGGGCCTGGAAGCGCAGCTGATGGCGCAGGAAGCGCAACTGCGCATGCTGCGCACGCAGATCGATCCGCATTTCCTGTTCAACAGCCTGAACTCCATCAGCGCCTTGACGTCCATCGATGCGGCGGGCGCGCGCCAGATGACGGTGCAGCTGGCCAGTTTCTTTCGCCAGAGCCTGAGCCTGGAAGCGCACAAGCACATCACCCTGCAAGAGGAACTGGTGCTGATCCGCCACTTTCTCGCCATCGAGCAAGTGCGTTTCGGCGCGCGTCTGCAAGTGGCTGTAGCCATCGACGCCGCCGCGCTGGCCTGCCTGCTGCCACCCATGCTGATACAGCCGCTGGTGGAAAATGCCGTCAAGCATGGTATCTGCGGCTTGACGGAGGGTGGCCTGATCGCCATCGAGGCCAGGCGCGCAGGCAGCCTGTTGCAGATTACCGTGCGCAATCCGGTTGATGCGGATCAAAGGCCGGAGCGCGGCAATGGCGTGGGCCTGGAGAATGTGCGCCAGCGCCTGGCCGGCGCCTATGGCCACGAGGCCAGCGTGCACTGGGGCCGGCGCGACGGCCATTTCGAGGTGATGATTTCCATGCCGGCGCAGACCGGCGACACGGAGGAAGCATGATGCAGGCAAAAATGCGGGTAGCCATCGTCGACGATGAATTGCTGGCACGCAGCGTGCTACGCGAATACCTGGCGCGCCATGACGATATCGACATCGTAGCCGAGTGCGCCAACGGCTTCGAGGCCGTCAAGGCCATCGCGGACCTGGAACCGGAACTGGTGTTTCTCGACATCCAGATGCCGCGCCTGGACGGCTTCGAGGTGGCGGAGCTGATCGGCGCGAAGACAAAGCTGATCTTTGTCACTGCCTACGACCAGCATGCCTTGAAAGCATTTGAATGCCATGCCCTGGACTATCTGCTGAAACCGTTCAGCGAACAGCGCTTCGAGCAGGCGCTGGCCCATGCGCGCGCCAACCGCAGCACGCCCGAGACTGTGCTGACGGTGGCGCGCGAGGCGGCTACGCGCGCAGCGCCCCTGGACCGCGTGCTGATACGCGACGGCGCCAAGGTCCACGTCATCGCCAGCGCGCGCATCGACTACATCGAGGCGCAGGACGATTACATCAGCATCCGTTCCGAAGGCAAGTCCTACCTGAAAAGCCAGAGACTGGCGGAGCTGGAAGCCCAGCTCGATCCCGCCAAGTTCCTGCGCGTGCACCGGTCGTATCTGCTTAATATCGACGGCATCCGCCGTATCGAGGCGGCCACCAAAGACAGTCACGTGGCCATCCTGCGCGATGACACGAGGATACCCGTGAGCAAGGCGGGCTACCAGAAGCTGAAATTACTGGTTGGCTAGTTGCACATTCCACCAGGTGGGCAAGAGTTGCCGGATTTCCGGGCGCGAAAAACGGTCGTCGATCAGATACACGACACCCTTGTCCGACTGCGTGCGGATGACCCTGCCGGCGGCCTGCACCACCTTTTGCATGCCCGGATACAAATAGGTGTAGTCGTAGCCGGCGCCGAAGATGTCGCCCATGCGCTGGCGGATCTGTTCGTTGACGGGATTGATCTGCGGCAAACCGAGGGTGGCGATGAAGGCGCCGATCAGGCGCGCACCGGGCAAGTCGATGCCTTCGCCGAAGGCCCCGCCCAGCACGGCAAAGCCGATGCCGCGCGTCTCCAGGCCGAAGCGGCCCAGGAATTGTGCGCGGGCACCATCATCCATGCGGCGCGGCTGCTGCCAGATGGGCACGTCGGGATAATGCTGGGCAAACAGGGTGGCCGTCTTTTCCATGTAGTCGAAGCTGCTGAAAAAGGCCAGGTAGTTGCCCGGCGTTTCTGCGTACTGGCGCGCCATCAGCTGGGCGATGGGCAGCAGCGAGGCGGCGCGGTGCTGGTAGCGCGTGGAAATGGTGTCGGCCACGCGCACGGCCAGCTGTTCCGCCTGGAACGGCGATTCCACGTCGACCCAGGCCGTGTCGGCCGGCATGCCCAGGGTGTCGCTGTAATAATTCCACGGACTCAGGGTGGCGGAAAACAGGGCCGTGCTATGGCTGGCGGCGAAGCGTTCCTTGAGGAATGGGGCAGGGACGATGTTGCGGATGCACACGGTGGTACCCGTGCCTGTTTTGCTGACATCGAACAGCGAATGCGCGCCGAAACTCTCTGCCAGGCGGTTGATCAGCAGCACGTCGAAATAAAAGCGCTGCAAGTCTTCGTCCAGCGCCCCCGCTTGCTCGGCCAGGTAGTCGCCGATGGCCGTGGCCACGCCTTGCAGCGCGCCAAAGAATTTGTCCGGCAAGGCAGGATGCACGTGGTAGTCGCCATCCTGTTCCTTGAGCAGGGCCGTCCACTGGCGCGAGAGGCGGTCCAGCGGCTTTTTCAAGGCTTCGGGCGCGAACTTGCGCAGCATTTTCAAGTCGATCTGTGCCAGTTCGGCCGAATACATGCTGCGCGCGCGCGACACCATATTGTGCGCTTCGTCGACCAGCACATTGACTTTCCAGTCGTGGGCCAGGGTCATGCCGTACAGCATGGCGCTGAGGTCGAAGTAATAATTGTAGTCGCCGATGACGACATCGCTCCAGCGTGCCAGCTCCATGCCCAGGTAGTAGGGGCAGATACCCTGCTGCAAGGCGATGGCGCGCACGGCCTCCTTGTCCAGGATCAAGCCGCTGGCCAGCGCCACTTCACGTGCCAGCGGCAAGCGGTTATAAAAACCCTTGGCCAGCGGACACGATTCACCGTGACAAGCTTTGTCCGGATGTTCGCAGGCGCTGGTCTTGGCGCTCAGTTCCAGCACGCGCAGGGGCAGCAGGGGCGCGCTATCCTTCAGGATGGCGCAGGCGTCGAGCGCCATCTGGCGTCCCGGCACCTTGGCGGCCAGGAAAAACAGTTTATCCAGGCCATGCGCGGCGGTGGCTTTCAACATGGGAAACAGGCTGCCCACCGTCTTGCCGATGCCTGTGGGCGCCTGCGCCAGCAAGCCGCAGCCGCGGCTGCTGGCCTTGTACATGGCCTCTGCCAGTTGGCGCTGGCCCGGACGGAAGTTGGCATGGGGAAAGGCCATGGCCGTCAGTTGCGCGTCGCGGCTGGCCCGGTGCGCCATTTCCTGCTCGGCCCAGTCGAGGAACAGTGCGCAATGCTGTTCGAAGAAAAGGCGCAGTGCCTCGGCCGTGCATTCCTCGTGCATCACGGTTTCCTTCTGGCTGGCGATGTCGAAATACACGAGCGCCACGCGCAGCATGGGCAAGTTCAGCTGCTGGCACAGCAAGTGGCCGTAGATGCGCGCCTGCGCCCAATGCAACTGGCGGTGGTTGGCGGGCATGGCATCCAGGTCGCCCCGGTAGGTCTTGATTTCTTCCAGCTGGCGGCGTGCGGGGTCGTAGCCATCGGCGCGGCCCCGTACATGCAGGGGGCCGAAGTTGCCGCACAGGCTGATTTCGCGCTGGTAATCGTCGTCGCGCCGGCCGGTGACGGTGGCGTGGCCGGCCATGCCTTCCTGCGCCGTGGGCGAGGGCGTGAAACGCAAGTCCAGGTCGCCCACCTTGGCGGTGAATTCGCACAGGGCGCGCACGGCGATCGTGTACTTCACGCGGCCTCCCACTGCAGGTAGCACACGCTGACGGGCATGGCGTGCTCGGCGCAATACGCGATCCAGCGCAGCTGGTTGTCTTGCAGGCGGTCGCCCGGACCCTTGACTTCGATCATGCGGTAGCGCTGCTCTGCCGGCCAGAATTGGATTAAATCAGGCAAGCCGCTGCGGTTGCTTTTGATATCGAGCAAGATGCGTTCAAACGCCTTTTTCAGGTGGCCGGCCGGGATGCAGGCCAGCGCCAGGTCCAGCAAGCCGCCGTCCAGCACCTCCCAACTGACGAAGGGCGAGACGATGCCCTGCTTGGCGGCAAGCGTGGTGCGTATCGTCGCTTGATATGTGCCGTCGTCCAGCTGCGCCAGGCAGGCGGCAAAGTCCAGGCTGCGGCGCTGGTAAAAATCGGCGCTGTGCAAGTCGGCCGGGCCACGGTGGAACGGGTGGAAGAAGGCGCCTGGCATGGCCTTGAAGATGGCGGGCCAGCACAGCAGGCCGAACAGCGAGTTGATCAGGGTGTTTTCCACGTAATACACGGGCGCGTCATCCTGCATCAGATGTTGCTGCACCACGCCTTCCACGTAGCACGCTTGTTCAGGATACGGCAGCAGCAGCTCGATGCGCTCCACGGTGGCGGGGGCGCTGGCCGCCTGTTTTGCGTGGCCCAGCTTGCGCCGCAAACGGGGCGCCATGCGCAGCAGCAATTGCTGTTCCGCTTCGCTTTCCGGCGCGGCCAGGGCGAACGTCAGGCGTTCGTAGGCCGCTTGCGGCTGTTCATCTTTTTCCAGTACGCGGATGGCACGGCCCCGGGCGCCCGGATAGCGGCAATCGGCATAGGCGCGGTAGGCGGCCGGCCAGTCCTGACATTTCTCCAGATGCTGGGCGATCTGGAAGCGCAGCTTGTCGCGCCGACTGGTCAGCCAGGTATTGTCCTGGGACAAAGGTAGCGCAGCCAGTTCCTGCAGCACTTCGTCCGCCGGCGCGCTGTCGTTGTAGCGTTCGCGGCACTGGTGCAGCACTTCATAGTGCTCGATATCCTGGCGCGTGCGAAAGCCGCGCGATTGCGGCGAGAATTCCACTTTTTCGTAGTGATACACACCGAGGTCGGACAGCACGAATTCCGACCAGTCCTGGTGATAGTTGCCAAAGTAAATCAGGCGCAGGCGGTCGCACAGGGGTTGCAGGCCGATGCGGTACAGCACATCGGTGCAGGCCGGATGCCATGCGGAAAACGGTTTCTCGTCCGTATGCTGTTCGCGCAAGGCGTCCAATTGCTCCGCCTTGCGCGCCGCCTTCAGGGGCGCGGCGAGGCGGAAGGCCTGGACGATTTCCCCTTTCAGCAGTTGCTCGAACAATGCATCGAGCGAGATGGCAGGATCGGCTACCACCCAGCCCGTGGCCAGCAAGGGCAGGGCGGCCGCGCGCGTGTCGCCGATTTCAGGGTAATTGAGCTTGCTGGCGCGAAACAGACAGCCTTTGCGCATGACCAGGCGCACGAACAGGGCACGCGACGGCTGCGGCAGCGCGCCGAATGCGGCGATGAATTGCGTTTCCTCAAGACTCAGCAGATCGGCGTAACGCGCGCCTATCCAGCTCAGCACATCCTGGAAATTATCCAGATAATACAGGGGATTTTCCAGGACTCTCAGCATGGTGATGGCAATAAGGCAAGATGCAAGGTGATAGGTTTTACTGTGTTTATATACAGTTTAAACCTTCATCCGTCGCTTGCCCAGCGAATTATGTTCAGCCAGCCGTGCTGTAGGCAAAACAGCTGTCGAATTTTTCGTAGGGAATCAGTTCCTCGCGCAGGCTGGCCAGTTCGATATCGGTCAGCAAGCCCCGGTGCACTTCCTTGCGTCCTTTCGGCAGCACCACCTCGTAATCGATGATGTCCCTGGCCAGCAAGGCTTGTAGCACCTCGGCTTGCCGCGCTGTCAGGTAGCGCGCATGCGTGCCCAGGGTTTTTGTCAATTGATCCCTGAATTCCTCGTTGCTGACGTCGTTGTACGTATCCTGGTCCGCCATGCTATTTAACAACATTTGAAACAGGAAGTCTTGCAGGTTTTTTGCCAGAGACTGGGCTTCATTCTGGTCGTGCCACAGCAGCACGATGGGCATCTCGCCATCCTGCTGGCCTGAAGCGAAAAAACAGTAGTGGTCACCGGCGCCCGTATGCGCAAACGGGATGAACTGGAAGGCGGAATCGATTTTCCGATAGTCGCCCGCGTCCAGCAGCGTATCCACGGCGTCGGCAACGGCCTTGATACTGAGCAATTCGAAATCGTCCGCATGCAGCAGCACGGTGGGCCGGTCTTTCAAGGTGGGATAGACCAGCTTGTACCAGTCGGGGCCGTATTCACCCATGTCGAGCATGCCGTCGCGCTCCAGCTGGCGATACAGCGAGGGATAGGTGAAGCCGTGTTGGTGTTCAATTTCTGACAGTGTCATGTTTGCCCTGTTAAGCGTGATTCATGGGGCAATGATAGCCGAGGCGATGGCGCGCACGGTTCGCGCCATGGGCAATGATGGGTATAATTAATAAACACTTTAGTTTACTTATATGGCATGGCCACGTATGCTTGCCAGACACAATCCGCCGAGGCCGCATGAAAAACATCATTTTAATTTCCGCCGCCTGTATGCTGGCGCTGCTATCGACCATCGGCGCCTCGCTGCCGTATCCGATCCTGCCGCCCCTGTTTGCGGCCGAGGCGCCGAATGCCTTCAATAATTTCCTCGGCTTGCCGTCGAAACTGCTGTTCGGCCTGGCGCTGACCATCAACCCGCTGGGCTTGCTGATCGGCTCGGCTTTGCTGGGGCCGCTGTCGGACCGCTATGGCCGCCGTCCCTTGCTGATGCGCACGGCCGTGGGCGCGGCCATCGGCCACGCCATCACGGCCTGGGCGCTGGTGATCCAGTCCTATCCGCTGTTCATCGTGGCCCGTTTCATCACGGGTTTGCTGGAGGGAAACGGCGCCGTGGCGCGCGCCATGTTGGCCGACCAGCTGACGGGACCGTTGCGCCTGCGCGCCATGTCGTGGTTGAACGGCGCGTTTTACCTGGGCTGGCTGGTGGGCCCGATCTTGGCGGGCGCGACCCTGCATTGGGGCGTGACGGTGCCGTTCTGGATCGCCGCCGCCGCCCTGATGCTCGTCGCCGTGCTGGTGGCCGCCGGCTTGCCGCGCGAAACACCCTCGCTATTGACGACGTCGTGGTGGCAAGTGGCGCGCGACCGGCATTCGCTGAACCTGCTGCGCCATGAGGAGTTGCGTACCCTGTTCATCGTGCAACTGGCGCTGACCTGCGGTGTGGCCAGTTTTTACGAATTTTATCCGCTGTGGCTGGTCGAGACGGCCAGTTACCATGCGCAGGAGATTGCCTGGGTGAATGTGGGCCTGTGCGGCACGATGACGATCACCTCGCTGCTGGCGGGCGGTCCCAGCCGCCATGCGCCGCTGCTGCGCGCCAGCTGGTATGCCTGCGGCGTGGCGCTGGCCGTAGGCGTGCTGGCGCTGGGCAATATCTGGGTGGGCATCGCCGCCATCGTGCTGTTCGGCATTCCGAATGCGCTGTACAACACGGTGATCCAGGGCTGGTGCGCCGAGCGCTTCAGCGCGCACGGACAGGGCGCCGTGATGGGTTTGCTGGCCACCACCTTTTGCATCGCCAACATCGTCGTGGCCCTGAGCGGCTCCGTGCTGACCCTGATCGACACGCGGCTGATCCTCGTCGCGGGTGCCGTGTCCGCCGCCTGGGCCGCGTGGCGCATGGCCGCCTGGCGTCGCCAGCTGGACGGCGCCGTGGATGCCAAGGCCGTGGCATGAGCGTGAGCACGTCCGAGCAGACCTTGTTCCTGCTCAAAATGCGCGGGCCGCAGACGGCGCAGCAACTGGCGGCCTTGCTCGATATCACGTCCATGGGTGCGCGGCGCCAGCTCGAAGCGGCGCTGGAGCGTGGCCTGGTGGCTTTTGAGGACGTGTCGGACAAGGTGGGCCGCCCGTCGCGGCGCTGGGCGCTGACGCGCGAGGGCCATGCGCACTACCCCGACCGCCATGCCGATCTGACGCTGGAATTGATCGCGCAAGTCAAAATCCTGTTCGGCGACGAAGGCCTCGATAAACTGATCGGCGCGCGCGAGCGCAGCAGCGAAGCCGCCTACGCCAAGCTGGTCGACCCGCAGCTTGCGCTGGCGCAAAGAGTGGACAGTCTGGCGCGGGCGCGCGATGGCGAGGGCTACATGGCGCATGCTGAGCCGCAGGACGATGGCAGTGTCTTGCTGGTGGAAAACCATTGCCCGATTTGCGCGGCGGCCACGGCATGCCAGAATTTCTGCCGCTCGGAGCTGGCCATTTTTCAGCGGGTATTGGGGGAGGACTGCACGGTGGAGCGCAGCGAGTATTTGCTGGAGGGGGGAAGGCGCTGCGTGTACCGGATCATGCCGGTGAAGTGAGTCCGGCAAAAAGCCGGGGTCGTACCCTGCTGGGTACGACCCCGGTATCTGCTCTTGGGGCGTGTTACTTTTTAGCCGCCTTCGGCTTGGCAGCCGGCGCCGCCTTTTCAGCTGCAGCTTGTACGCCTGCTGTGGCCTGTTCCGTTGCCTGCGCCACTTGCGCGCTGGCCTTGGCAATTTGATCTTCCACGGTTTTCACGGCCTGTTTCGTGGCCTTGGTCACTTGTTCATAACCGAGGAAGGCATTGTCGATGGCGGCCTTGACGATGGCCACGGCATTTTCCGAGCCCGGCGGCACGTTTTTCGTGACGTCGTAGATCAGGGCGCTCAAATTGCTTTTCGCTTCGGCCACATGGGCTTCGGCGGCCGTGGTGAATTCCGTGTGGATTTCCTTGATGATGTCGTCGAGTTGCTGTTTATACGCTTTTGCACCGGCCACGCCCGGTTGCAGCTGGGCAGCGGCGGCAGCCATGGCGGCCTTCGGATCCTTGGCCTGGCTGATTTCCTTGCCGGCGGCAAGGCCATCCTCGATGCCGGACTTGGCGGTGGCCATGTTCAGTGCCAGCACCTGTTCCACGCCTTGCACGGCCTTGGAGGTGAGGGTGTTGAAGGTCATCAGCTGGAATTCAAACAGGGCCTTGGTGGCCGATGCGAATTGTTCGGGATTCGTAAACATGTGGTCTCCTCGGTTTGAATAGATACGTTCTTATCGTTCCATACTCTTTCGACGCCGCAATGCCATCGCTTGATCTCAAGCCGGTGCCCCGTGTGGTCATGCCCCCATTATTTAACAAGCGCCGGTTTTTCGCAACGGCTATCTTTGTAGGGGCCAGAGGCCAGTTCCCAGCCAAATCCCAAGGTCGATTGGGCGCACGACAGGGTGCCGTCGACCTTGCTGCGCCACTGGTACCAGGGCGCCGGTCCGGCCGTTGCGCAGGCACAGGCGGCCAGCAGGGCCGTGGCGATCAGGTATTTCATAAGTGCTCCGAAAGAAAAGCCTGCGGGCATTGTAGCGCGCCTGCCATTCAGGGAGCGGGCGATTGCGGCGCCGCAGCGGGCAGTTGCAGGGTGAAGGTGGTGCCGCTGCCGGCGCCGGTGCTGCTGGTGGCGTCGATATGGCCGCCCAGCACGCCCGTGACGATGTTGTGCGCCACGTGCAGGCCCAGGCCCGAGCCGCCCGAACCGAGCTTGGTCGTGAAGAAGGGGTCGTAGACATGTGCCAGGTCGTCGGCGGCGATGCCCACGCCCGTGTCGCTGATGGACAGGGTGATCGTCTGCCCGTCGTCGCTGCCGCGCGCGGTGATGGCGATATTACCGCCGCTGCGGTCCTCGAAGGCATGGCGCAGGCAGTTTTCCAGCAGATTGCTCAGCACCTGGCCCAGCGGACCGGGGTAGCTGTCCATGGCCAGGTCGTCCGGCACGTCTTGCGTCAGGCTCAGGCCGGCGGCCTTGAGCGGCGTGCACATGGGCAGCACCAGCTCGGCGACGAACTGGCGCAGCAGGAAGTGGCGGCGCTGCGAGCTGGCGCGGTCGACGGCGATCTGCTTGAAGCTCGAGACCAGGTCGGCGGCGCGCTGCAGGTTGCGCAGCATGATGGCGTCCGCCTCGTTGGCCTGGGTCAGGTAGGCGCCCAGTTCGGAGCGGCGCAGGCCATCGAGGAAGCTGGCCTGGATTTCGCGCGTGCGTTCGGCCATGGTGGTGGCTACCACCAGGCCGTTGCCGATCGGCGTATTGAGTTCATGCGCGATGCCGGCCACCAGCGCACCGAGCGCGGC
This sequence comes from Janthinobacterium lyxosi, assembly GCF_051380665.1. Classification (NCBI taxonomy): domain Bacteria; kingdom Pseudomonadati; phylum Pseudomonadota; class Betaproteobacteria; order Burkholderiales; family Oxalobacteraceae; genus Janthinobacterium; species Janthinobacterium lyxosi. Next base: position 38,929 of record NZ_JBNYXM010000018.1, on the reverse strand, counting down.
CAGCTTGTCGCGGCGCACCAGTTCTTCCTGCGTGATGGACAGGTTTTCCAGCGCCGCGGCCAGTTCGCGGTTCGCCTGTTCCGAGTGTTCCTTGGCCAGCGTCAGGGCGGCTGTGCGTTCGTCCACCAGTTCTTCCAGGTGGGCGCGGTGGCGCTGCAGCTCGCGTTCATGGCGCATGCGGCCGATGGCGATGCCGGCCAGGTCGGTAGCCGTGTCGATCAGCTCCAGGTCGCGCGCATCGGGCTTGCGCACTTCGCGGTAATACATGGCGAACGAACCGAGGACGGCGCCATCCTGGCCGAAGATGGGGCGCGACCAGCAGGCGCGCAAACCGAACGGCGCGGCCAGCTCGCGGTAGGGCGCCCACAGCGGGTCGTGCATGATGTCGCTGACTACCACCGGTTCGCGCAGGAACATGGCCGTGCCGCAGGAGCCCACGCCGGGGCCGATGGCCACGCCTTCGAGCAGGGCCATGTAGTCGGGCGGCAGGCTGGGGCCGGCCGCGCTGTGCATGTGGATGCCGTCGTCGTCGAGCAGCATGATGGAGCAGACCACGCCGCGCGACTGGCCTTCGATCAGCAGCAGCAGCTGGTTCAGGGTGGGGGTCAGGGGCGCGCCCTTGGCGACCATTTCCAGCAGGGTGCTCTGGCCCGCGCGCATGGCTTCGGCGAGGTTGCGTTCGGTCAAGTCGATGATGCGTGCATGCACGAGCTGCCGGCCCGGCACGGACAGGCGCATCAAGCGGATTTCGCAGGCGATCGGATGGCTGTCGCGGTGGCAGCAACTGGCGCGGAAGACGACGATCTTGCCTTGCAAGGTATCGCGGATCTTTTCTTCCAGCAGTTGCGGCGAGGCGCGGCCATCGTCCTGATGCCTGGGGAACAGCGGCTCCATGCCGCCTTGCAACAGCTCGGCCAGCGGCATGCCGAACAATCCTTCGGCCAGGTGGTTGGCGTCGATCAGCAGGCGGTTATCGATATCGAACAGCAGCACGGCGTCGGGTGAACCGGCCAGGATGGAATGGTAATTGACTTCCAGCGTTTGCGGATGCAGGGGCCGCGGTGGCGTGATGGCGCGCGGTGTGGGCGCCTCGGCCTTGTGCAGCGCCAGTTCCATGAGGATTTTTTCCGCCACGTCGCGCGCATTGAAGGGCATCTTGATGTAGTCGCTGGCGCCGGCGCCCACGCTGCGGCCCTGTTCTTCGGCGCTGGGGGTGGCCGACATCAGCAGCAGGGGCACGCCATGGCGTCCGCCCGCATTGCGCAGGCGCATGCAGGTGGCGCCGATATTCGTGCCGGCCAGGGCCGCGTCGAGCAGGATCAGGTCCGTGCCGCCGGCTGCCAGTTCCACGCCTTCGTCGATATCGCCCGCCAGTCCCGTGCCCAGGTTATGCCGGTCCAGCACATACAGCAGTTCGCGCACATCGTTAGGCGAATTGCTCACCAGTAGCACTTTGGCCCGGTCGGCGATGGAGGAAATCAACTGATTCATGGTGTCGCGCCCTTACGCGTATCGTGAGGCTAGTATTACATCAAGGCAAGTAGGAGTAAACGATAATTCTTGATGACCAAAAGCAATGCGTTTGTGCGCTGTTTACGCCGCGTTTTGCGCGTTCTGCGGCGCCAGTTCGGCGCGCGCCTGTTCGATGCGCGGGTAATTATCCTCGATCCAGTCGACCAGCACGGCCAGGCGTTCGGCCGCTTCGCGTCCCAGCGGCGTGAGGCTGTATTCCACCTTGGGCGGTATCACCAGATACGCCCGGCGCAGCACGAAACCGTCGCCCGCCAGCGCTTCCAGGGTTTGCGCCAGCATTTTTTCGCTGACCCCGCCCACTTCGCGGCGCAGTTCGCTGAAGCGCCGCGTGCCGCTCAGCAGTAGTACCAGTACCAGCACGGCCCAGCGGCTGGTCAGGTGGCTGAGCACGGCGCGCGACGGGCAGGCGGCCACCAGCAATTGCGCTCCCTGGTTCTGGCGGGCGAGGGCGGCGCGCAGGCTGGCGCCGGGAGTGTCTGTGGACATGATAGTTGGCCTTAACAATTGTCGTTTGAATTAATACTTACCAAAAGGTACGTACTTACAATAAGTAAGTAATAGTCCTATTATAGGGTCTTACCACCCACCCTCCAAGGAGAAATCATGATCGTCATCACCGGCGCCACAGGCAATCTGGGCCAGCACGTCATCGCCAGCCTGCTCACATCCGTCCCCGCAGCGCACATCATCGCCGCCGTGCGCAACCCGGCCAAGGCCGCCAACCTGGCCGCGCTGGGCGTGCAAGTGCGCCAGGCCGATTACAACGATGGCGCCAGCCTCGATTCGGCCTTCAAAGGCGCAACGAAAATCTTGCTGATTTCGTCGAGCGAAGTGGGCCAGCGCGCGCAGCAGCACCAGAACGTCATCGATGCGGCCAAGCGCGCCGGCGTGGCCCTGCTGGCCTACACCAGCGTCTTGCGCGCCGACACGTCGCCGCTGGGCCTGGCCGCCGAGCACGTCATCACGGAAGCGGCCATCCGCGCGTCCAGACTGCCGTACACTTTGCTGCGCAACGGCTGGTACCTGGAAAACCATACGGAACACCTGGCGCCCGTGCTCGAGCATGGCGTCGTGCTGGGCGCGGCGCAAAATGGCCGCTTCTCGTCGGCTGCGCGCGCCGATTACGCTGCCGCCGCTGCCGCCATCCTGACGGCCGAGCAGCCGCGCGCCATCTATGAGTTGGCCGGCGACCAGGGCTTTACCCTGGCCGAGTACGCGGCCGAAGTGGCGCGCCAGTCGGGCAAGGCGATTGTGTATAAAGATTTGCCGCAGGTGGACTTCAAGGCGGCGCTGGTGGGCGTGGGCGTGCCGGAAGGCTTTGCCGACTTGCTGGCCGATTCCGATGCGGGCGCGGCCAGGGGCGGCCTGGAAGACAATGACAAGCAATTGAGCGCGCTGATTGGCCGTCCGACGACGAGCCTGTTTGACGCCGTCAAGGCGGTACTGGCCAAATAAGGGAGGGTGCCGCAGGCCGGGAGGCCGCGCGGCATCCGGAAATGAAAAAAAGCCGCAAACTCGTGAAAGTTTGCGGCTTTTTTGCGAATTAGGTAATGGTGCCCACGAAGGGACTCGAACCCCTACACCCGAAGGCACATGGACCTGAACCATGCGCGTCTACCAATTCCGCCACGTGGGCACTGATGCTGCTTATTGCGACTGTCTCACTACTTTACTGCGGACTACAACGAAAACAACTCGTTGCTGGTGGTGCCCACGAAGGGACTCGAACCCCTACACCCGAAGGCACATGGACCTGAACCATGCGCGTCTACCAATTCCGCCACGTGGGCATTGTCCTGCTTTTTCTACTTGTTGCTATTGCCTACTACTTTACTGCGGATCACAACAATCAACAACTTGCTGCTGGTGCCCACGAAGGGACTCGAACCCCTACACCCGAAGGCACATGGACCTGAACCATGCGCGTCTACCAATTCCGCCACGTGGGCATTGTTACTGCTTGCTGCTTGTCGCTGCGTGTTCTGCAGCGAGGACAAAATCATAAGGGCTGGCGCGCATTCGGTCAATCAACATTTTGCACTTTTCTTCAAGAAACATGTTTTTTCGCCTGAAAACGGTCGTTCCCTATGAGAAAAGGCAAAATATGCCTATTTTTTCAGCGATTTTTCGCCTGTCTCTGTCCGTAGGAGGGGCGTGCTGCTTGGCTGCGGCAGTGTGGCCGGCTGGCGGGAGGGGGATTTTCGTCTCGGAAATGAAAAAGGCCGCAAACTCGTGAAAGTTTGCGGCCTTTTTGCGAATTAGGTAATGGTGCCCACGAAGGGACTCGAACCCCTACACCCGAAGGCACATGGACCTGAACCATGCGCGTCTACCAATTCCGCCACGTGGGCACTGATGCTGCTGTGACTTATTACTTTACTGCTCGAGTACTTGTTGAAAAATAACTTCACAACAATTCTGCTATTATAGCGACTTGAAGAGTTTTGCGCCAGATGAGCTTTCGCTCCATACTGCACATCAACCCTGTACCGCTTCCCTGCAACTGCATCCCCGTGAGGGTTTGTCGCTGCAAGAGACAGAGATTATAGAGCAATATTTGCCGAAGTCAAATGCATTGCGCAGCTTTTCTCCTTTTTTTCATCGGCGGGGTACTTGTTCGGTTTCCGCTACGCTGTCCGTTAGGCAAATCAAGGCGTCCTCCGGTACACTACCGGACATCACCGTGTCAATATTGACGGTGATGTCATCGGTCTTTGTCTTCCGTTTGATCACTGTCAATAACAACTATAGAAATACTTTTGAGCCAAAATAACCACACCATCCCCAGCCGGGAGGACATTCTCGGCATATTCCGCAGCGTCAACGCGCCTCTCGACCCGCAGTCTCTCGGGAAAACGCTGCAAGTGCATGCCGATTCCATGGATGTCCTGGTCCGTCGCCTGAAGGCGATGGAGCGCGACGGCCAGCTCAAGTCTGACGCCAGCGGTGTTTTCAGCCTGGCCGACCAGAGCGCGCTAGTCGCCGGTCGCGTCACGAGCCACCGCGATGGCTTCGGTTTCGTCATTCCCGACGACGCCAGCGCCGACCTGTTCCTGCCTGAGAAAGAAATGCAGAAAGTACTGCATGGCGACAAGGTCATGGCCCGCATCGTCGGCACGGATCGCCGCGGCCGCCCGGAAGGCACGATCGTGGAAGTCACTTACCGCGCCAATAGCCACGTCATCGGCCGCCTGATCCAGGAAAACGGCACCTGGGTCGTGGCGCCGGAAGACCAGCGCATCGGCCAGGACATTTTAGTCACCGGTTCGGTGGGCAAGGCGAAGGCCGGCCAGATCGTCAGCGTCGAGCTGACCGAGCAACCGATGCGCTTCAAGCAGCCTGTCGGCAAGATCGTCGAAGTGCTCGGTGCGCTCGATGATCCCGGCATGGAAATTGAAATTGCCGTGCGCAAATTCAACGTGCCGCACATCTTTTCCGCCGCCGCTATCAAGCAAGCTGAAAAACTTCCATTCGAAGTGCGCGACGCCGACCTGAAAGACCGTGTCGACCTGCGCGACGTGCCGCTCGTCACCATCGATGGCGAAGACGCGCGCGATTTCGACGATGCCGTATATTGCGAACCCGTCAAGATTGGCCGCGCCAACTGCTACCGCCTGATCGTGGCGATTGCCGACGTGAGCCATTACGTGAAACCGAACGACGCGCTCGATATCGATGCGCTTGAACGCAGCACCTCCGTGTACTTCCCGCGTCGCGTAATCCCGATGCTGCCGGAAAAACTGTCGAATGGCCTGTGCTCGCTGAATCCGGCTGTCGACCGTTTGACCCTCGTCTGCGACGCCGTCGTCAGCGACAAGGGTGAGCTGAAGGCGTACCAGTTCTACCCGGCCGTCATCCATTCGGCCGCGCGCCTCACGTATGACGAAGTCGCTGCCGTGCTGGGCAACACCAAGGGACCCGAAGCGGCACGCCGCGCGGACATCCTGCCGCACCTGCAAAACCTGGAAGCCGTCTACCGCGCCTTGCTGAAAGCGCGCACGGAGCGGGGCGCCATCGATTTCGAGACGACGGAAACGTATATCGTCTGCAATAGCGCCGGCAAGATCGAAAAGATCATCCCCCGCACGCGCAACGAAGCGCACAAGATCATCGAAGAGTGCATGCTGGCGGCCAACGTCTGCGCGGCCGACTTGTTGCTGCGCAACAAGCATCCAGGCACGTACCGCATCCACGCCAGCCCGACCAAGGAAAAGCTCACGCAAGTGCGCACCTTCCTCAAGCAAGTCGGCCTGAACCTGACGGGCGGCGACACGCCATCGGCATCGGATTACCAGACCTTGATGCAGCAGATCAAGCTGCGTCCCGACGCGGCCCTGCTGCAAACGATGCTGCTGCGTTCGATGCAGCAAGCCGTCTACAGCCCGGACAATATCGGCCACTTCGGCCTGGCGTACGAGGCGTATGCCCACTTCACCAGCCCGATCCGCCGCTATCCCGACCTGCTGACGCACCGCGCCATCAAGGCTATTTTGCAAGGCAAGAAATACGAGCCGAAGCTGTCCGATAAAGTCGTGTTGAACACCAACGTATCGAACGCCACGCGCAAGCAGCAGGCCAAGGACAAGGCCGACGGCAAGCCGAAAAAGACGGACCTGACTATCTGGGACGCGCTGGGCGTGCATTGCTCGGCCAACGAGCGCCGCGCCGACGAAGCGTCGCGCGATGTGGAAGCGTGGCTCAAATGCTACTTCATGCAAGACAAGCTGGGCGAAGAATTCACCGGCACCATCACGGGCGTGACCACCTTCGGCGTGTTCGTGCAGCTCGACACCCTGTTTGTCGAAGGCTTGGTGCACGTCACCGAGTTGGGCACCGACTACTTCCAGTACGACGATGCGCGCCATGAATTGCGCGGCGAACGCACGGGCAAGCGCTACCAGCTGACGGACCGTCTGACGGTGCAAGTGGCGCGTGTCGACCTGGAAACGCGCAAGATCGACCTGCGTCTGGTCACCGATGCGGAACTGGCAGGCGAAGAAGCGCCGGCCAAGCAGTCGGGCGGCAAACGCAAGGGCGAAAAGAAATCCATGGTCAAGCCCGGTCCCGCGACCGAGCAACGCCACGAGATCAAAGCCAGCGTTACAACTGGCGCCAAGGCCGGCAATGGTTCCGGCGGCCGTTCCAACGGCGCCAAGCCTGCAGCCAAGGCGCAAGCCAAGGCAGCCCTGAAGGAAGCCCCCAAGGCGGCAGCCCCCAAGGCCGCCGCGCCGAAGCGCAGCAAGAAACCTGCCGCGGCACCTGCCGCAGCGGCACCACGTGCAGCAAAAACTGTATCAAAAACAAGCAAAAGCAAGCGTTAAAAGAAGCGATAACACATGAAGAATAAAATGATTTTCGGCTTCCACGCCGTCACCTCGCGCCTGCGTCACGAAGCGTCGTCCGTGGAAGAAATTTTTGTCGATGCCAGCCGCGTCGACGGCCGCATGAAGGACATGATCGCCGCCGCCAAGGCTGCCAACGTGCGCGTCATGCCCGTCGACTCGTCGCGCCTGGACAAGATCGTCGGCACGCGCCGCCACCAGGGCGTGATCGCCTTTGCCTCGCAGCTGTCGCTGGCGCGCAATCTCGATGAGCTGCTGGACGCCATCGATGGCCCGCCACTGCTGTTGATTCTCGACGGCATCACCGATCCGCACAACCTGGGCGCCTGCCTGCGCGTGGCCGACGGCGTCGGCGCACATGCCGTCATCGTGCCGAAGGACCGCGCCGTGGGTTTGAATACCACGGCAGCCAAGGTCGCCAGCGGCGCCGCCGAAACCGTCCCGTACATCACCGTGACGAATCTGGCGCGCACCATGCGCGAACTGAAGGAGCGCGGCATCTGGCTGATCGGCACCACCGACGATGGCGAAAAAGGTTTGTACGAAGCCGATTTCACGGGCCCGACGGCCCTCGTCATGGGTTCCGAAGGCGAAGGCATGCGCCGCTTGACGCGCGATACCTGCGACATCCTCGTCAGCATCCCGATGTTCGGCTCCGTCGAGAGCTTGAACGTGTCGGTCGCTTCCGGCGTGTGTCTGTACGAAGCGCGCCGCCAGCGGATTGCTTTAGAAGCTTAAGTTAGCGTCATTTGGGGTCAGACCCGTCGGGTCTGACCCCTGCTTGCCGTTGAGGAGCCTCTCAACGGCAGCTCCCTCCAGCAGTTCCCCGCCGAATACGCTACCATTTGCGTCTTGTCTCTTACCTATTCAGAAATCCGTCTTATGTTCCACCACCTGCGCGAAGACATCAACAGCATCATCGAACGTGACCCCGCCGCCCGCAATGGCTGGGAGGTGCTGACCTGTTACCCGGGCTTGCATGCCATCGTCATGCACGGCTGGGCGCACTGGTGCTGGACGCGGCACATGAAGTGGGTGGGGCGCTTCATCTCGTATATCGGCCGCATCATCACGGGCATCGAGATCCATCCGGGCGCGGTCATCGGCCGGCGCGTCTTCATCGACCATGGCTTCGGCGTGGTGATCGGCGAGACGGCCATTGTCGGCGATGACTGCACCATTTACCAGGGCGTGACCCTGGGCGGCACCTCGCTGCACAGCGGAGCCAAGCGCCATCCGACCCTGGAGCGGGGCGTCATCGTCGGCGCCGGCGCGCAGGTGCTGGGCAGCTTCACGGTGGGCGAGTACGCCAAGGTGGGTTCGAACGCCGTGCTGTTGAAACCCGTGCCGTCCGGCGCCACGGCCGTGGGCAACCCGGCGCACATCGTGCAAAAGGATGTCAACGCCCTGCGCGAGGGCAGCACGGCCCACCTGTTCGCCGCGTATGGCGTCACGCCCAACGGTGACGATCCGCTGTCGAAAGCCTTGCAAGGCTTGATCACGCATGCCGTGGCGCAGGAACAGCGCATCGAAACCATCCTCGCCACCCTGAAGGCGGCGGGCATATGCTGCCAGGCTGTGCCCGAGTGTGATAAATTTGATTCCGAGCAAATGAACAAGCTGGTTGATTAAGGATATAGGCATGAATACTGATGTGATGGCAGGCGAAAAAAGTACTGACAATCCCAATATGCTCGACCCCTTCGAGATCCGCGTGCTGGCCGTGCTGGCCGAAAAGGAAGCGCTGACGCCGGACAGCTACCCGCTGTCGCTCAACGCCCTGACCAACGGCTGTAACCAGTTGTCCAGCCGCGACCCCGTCATGGCCCTGTCCGAGGAAACCGTCTACGATGTGCTGCAGCGCTTGATGCAGCGCAAATTCGTCAATGGCATCACGCAGGCGGGCGCGCGCGTCGCCAAGTACGAACACCGCATGCGCATCAAGTGGTCGCTGGAGCAGGACAAGCTGGCCATCCTGACGATATTGATGCTGCGCGGCTTGCAGACGGCGGGCGAAATCCGCAGCCGCAGCGGCCGCGTGCATGAATTCAAGTCGGTGGCGGAAGTGGAATCCGGCCTGCAATTCCTCATCGATAAATACCCGCCGCTGGTGGCCAAGCTGGCCGTCGCCCCCGGCGCCAAGGAACCGCGCTACGGCCACTTGCTGGGCGGGGCAGAAGTACTGGCGCAGATCGAGACGGCGGCCGGTTTTGCCGGTGCCGTCAGCACGCCGCAGCAGGGCAGCCGTGTGGCCCAGCTGGAGCAGGAAGTGCTGCAATTGCGCAGCGACTTCGATGGCCTGGCGGCGCAGTTCGAGGCGTTCCGCAAGCAGTTCGAATAATTTTCCGAGCATGCACCTATTGGGCCTGCGGGTCGAAATAGGCGGTCCAGGTCTGTCTGGAAGCGGCAAGGCCCCGCGCCTTGTCAAATTGCGCCATGGCCTTGCGGGGTTTTGCCAGTCCCGCCAGGGCCACCCCCAGGTTGTAATGGGTATGGCTGTCCGTCGAGCCCAGCTTGAGCGCCGTTTCCAGTACGTTGACGGCTTCCCTGTACTTACCCTGGTCACACAGCACGGCGCCCAGGCAAGTGATCAGGGCGGTGTCTTGCTGGGCCGTTTGCAAGGCGCTGCGTAACACGGCTTCAGCTGCCGCCATGTGCGCATCCGATTGCCCGGCATCGTCTTCGGCCAGCTTTATATGCGCCTTGCTTGCGGCGATAGCGTCCATTGCCGCCTTCGCCAGGCCAGGCGGCGGAATTGCTTCCGGTTTCATAATCGACGCTGGCGGTAAAATCCCAGTCATCGGTGTCACGCCCTGTCTTCTCGGACCAAGCCTCGGGAGCGACGCTCTACAGTTCTTCCAGCCAGTCGTCCATTTGATCGGGCATCAGTGTGGGGTCGGCCAGAGCGCTGTCATAAGTAGCCTTGCCCGAGCCGACGACGAAACAGCGCGCATACAGGAAACCGTCATCCGACTTTCCTGATGCACCGGCATGGTCCGCAAACACTTTGTCATCGAGCTTGTACAGTGCCTTAGCCAGGCACTCCTCGAAGCCCTTGATGTCCTTGACCTGCAACTCGGCGAGCGCTTCGGTCTATGCTTCCACCGCGGCATCGGCGTCGCCGTCTTCCATGGCCTCTCGGTCGATTTGCTCTATCAGCTGCCAGAATTTTTCTTCGTTCATTGTTTATTCCTGGTAAATAGTCAATCGATACTGAAAGAGGTCAAGCATGCAATGCCGGTGGCGCGAGTCGTCCCGTCTGCGCATCTTGAGCTTGTTTAGAATATCATCTTGCTCGAATACCAAGCGCACAGGTTCCCTAAGTAACTATTTTGCATGCAACACCACAAAACAATTCGAATAGGCGGCCTTCACGCATGAGTTTTTCCTTCCTTTGCCGCTCCTGCGGCGAGACCCACACGGGCATGCCCAGCTTCGGCGCCGATGCGCCGTGGCTGTACGAACAGATGGCGCCAGCCGAACGGACGGCGCGCTGCCAAATCGACAGCGACGCCTGCGTCGTCGACGAAGCGTACTGCTTCGTGCGCGCCACCATCGACATCCCCGTGCATGGCTCGGATGAGCCGTTCAGCTGGGGCGTGTGGGTATCGCTGAGCGGTGAGAGCTTCGACTCTTGGGATGCCTGCTTCAATGAAGCCAGGCGTACACACATCGGCCCCTTCTTCGGCTGGCTCAGCACGCAGCTGCCCGTGTATCCCGATACCCTGAACCTGAAAACCCGCGTGCACCTGCGCGACGATGGCGTGCACCCGTACATCGAGCTCGAGCCGACCGACCACCCGCTGGCCATCGAACAGCGCGACGGCATCACGGCCGAGCGCGTGGCCGAGCTGTATGCGCGGCTGGTGCATGGCGCGTGACAGGCCCGGCTTTTCAGCCGCTCCCTGTCAGTTCGATCGCGTTTCCGGTATCATTCGGCATGAATAAGATTTCTTTCCAACCGTTTGTTATTGGTGTCGCTGGCGGAAGCGGCAGTGGCAAGTCAACCGTATCACAGCAGGTGCTCGCGTCCTTTGGCGCCGACATGGTCTCGGTCGTGATGCAGGACGACTACTACCGCGATCAAACCCATCTCTCCCCTGAAGTTCGCCGCCAGCAGAATTACGACCATCCGCAGGCGTTCGAGTGGCCATTGCTGGTGCAGCACATTCAGGCCTTGCGCAATGGCGAGGCGATCGAGATGCCCGAGTACGACTTCACGCTGCACAATCGCTCCAGCAGGACCATTCCAGTCAAGCCGGCCCCGGTGATCGTGATCGAGGGCCTGTTTGCCTTGTATGACGCGGACTTGCGCGACATGATGTCGCTGAAGATCTTTGTCGACACGGCCTCCGACGTGCGCTTCATCCGCCGCATGCAACGCGATATCACCGAACGCGGTCGCTCGGTGGAAAGCGTCATCGAGCAGTATCTGGAAACAGTACGCCCGATGCACAAGCAATTCATCGAACCCACCAAGCGCAATGCCGATGTCATTTTGCCGCATGGCGCCAATGGCCCCGCGGTCGACATGATTACCGCCAAGGTGGCCAGCGTCATCGGTCAGTTGAAGTAGCCCGCTACATTACCGCTCCCCCATCGACTCTGAAAACGTCTTGGTGATCGGTTTCGTCAGGTAGCGCAAGACAGTTTTGCGGCCCGTGTTGATTTCCACGGTGGCCGTCATGCCGGGCTGGATCAAGATCGGCTCGCCATTCTTGCCTATGAGGTTGCGCCCGCTGGTCTTGATCTGCACGCGGTAGTATGGCTGCTCGTTGCCCTTGTTATCCTCGCTCAAAGTATCGGCGCTGATGTAGCTGACGGTGCCGCGCAAACGCCCGTAAATGCCGTAGTCATAGGCGTCGAGTTTGACGGCCGTGGGCAGGCCGGGCTTGATGAAGGCGATGTCGGCCGGTTTGACTTTCGCTTCGATGATCAGGTCGTCGTCCGTGGGCACGATTTGCAGGATTTCCTCGCCCGGCTTGGCCACGCCGCCCAGGGTGGTGAGGCGCACATTACGCACGATGCCGTCGGTGGGCGCGTAGATATCCGTCGAGCCCAGCTGCTCCTTGCGCTGGGTCACCGTCTGCAGCACGCCGGCCAGGTCTTCCTGGGCCTTCACCAGGTCCGTCTGGCTATCTTGCAGGTATTTGTTGCGCCGGTTGGTGATCTGCGCCTGGATGTCGACCACCTGGCGCCGCAGTTTCAGTACCTCGGCGCGGCTGACATCGCCCGTTTCCAACAGCGGCAAGTTCATTTCCAGCTCTTCTTTGATCAGCTTCATGGCGCTTTCCAGCGAGCTTACTTCCGCTTGCACGGCGCCCTGGCGCTTGCTGAACAGGGCCAGCTGGTTGGCGCGAAATTCCGGAAACGCTTGCAGCTCGGGCGGGAACTTCGGCGCGCCGCCAAACACTTCCGCCTGCAGGCGCGCCACGGCCGCCTTCAGCCCGGCCGCCTTGGCCGTGCTTTCCAGGTAGCTCGTTTCCGCGCGCGTGCGGTCGAAGCGCGCCAGCAGTTCGCCCTTTTTCACCACGCTGCCTTCATGCACGCGCAGCTCGGCCAGCACGCCGCCATCGGCCACCTGGATGATCTGGTTGCGCGAACTGGCGATCACCTGGCCGTTGGCGCGCGTGACCTGGTCCAGCTCCGCCCATGAAGCCCAGGCGATGACACAAGCCAGCGCTAGCGTGCAGCTCCAGATCAGCAGCCGGCCCCGTTTCGCTTCCTCTTTCGTTTCGACACGGGCCAGTTTCATGCCACCGCTCCTTGCGCCACCGGCGCAGGTGCGGGACTGGGTACGGCCTGCGGCTTGCCCGACAGCTTGGCCAGGACAAAGTCGCGCGGGCCGTCAAGCAGCACCCGCCCCGTCTGCAGCACGACCAGGCGGTCGAGCAGGGGCAAGAGGGCGTTCTTGTGCGTGGTGGCGACCATGGTCACGCCTTCGGCCGCCAGTTCGCCCAATAGCCCGACGATGCGCGCTTCCGTCTTCGCATCCATGGCGCCCGTCGGTTCGTCGAGCAGCCAGATGCGCGGCTTGGCCAGCAGCAGACGCGTGACGGCGATCAATTGCCGCTGGCCGCCCGAGACGCCGCGTCCTCCTTCCGTGATGCCCAGCGCCAGCCCCCGTGGCTGGCCCAGTATCAGCTCGATCAAGCCCGTGCGTCTGGCTGCCGCCAGGATCGCTTCCTCGCCCGGGTCGGCCAGTCCCAGCAACAGGTTGTCGCGCAGGGTGCCACTGAAGAGCCGCGTTTCCTGCGGCAGGTAGCCGATCATTTCGCGCACCACCGCCGGCGCCAGCAGGGCCATGTCGACGTCGCCCAGATATACCTTGCCTTCGGCCGGCTGGTACAGGCCCGAGGCCAGTTTCAGCAGCGTGCTCTTGCCCGAGCCGATGGCGCCCACCAGGCCGACGCGCTCGCCGGGGCGGATGGTGAGGTTGTCCACTTCCAGCGCCACCTTTTGCGCGCCGCCATACGTAAAACGGATGCGCTCGAAGCGCAATCCCGTATCGAGGCTGCGCGGCGTCAGCGCGAACTGTGCGTTGTCCGCCTCATTGGGCAGGCTGATGACCTGTTCCAGGCCATCGATCGAGGCGCGCGCGTGCGCCCACTGCACCATCACGGCGGGCAGCTGCACGATGGGCATCAGGGCGCGGTTGCTGATGATGGTGCACGCCATCAGCGCGCCCATGGTCATCTGGTTCTCGGCCACGAACCACGCTCCCATGGAGATCAGCGCCACGTTGGTCAGCTGCTGGAAGGCGGCCGTGATGTTTTGCGACAGGGCCGCATAGTCGCGGATATTCTGCTCCGCGTGGCTGGTCTCGGCCACCAGTTCGGCCCAGCGCGCCTGCATCATCCATTCGGCGCTGCTGCCCTTGAGCGTTTCCACGCCATCGACGGCTTCCACCAGCAAGCCGGCCTTGCGGTTGCTGGCGTTGAGGTTTTTGCGCGTGTGAGCCTGGATGGCGCGCTGGAACATCAGCCCGCACACGAGGGCCAGGGGCAAGGCCACCAGTGGCACCACCACCAGCGGCCCGCCGATGATGGTGATCATGGCCAGGAAGATCAGGGCGAAGGGCACGTCCGTCAGCACGAACAGCGACGTCGAGGTGAGCACGCCGCGCACCATTTCAAAGCCTTTCACTTGCGCCGCCAGGGTGCCGACGGAGGCGGGGCGCGCTTCCATGCGGATGCCCAGCATGCGCTGGAAAAACCACTCGGACAATTCATGGTCGACGTCATTGCACGAATGGTCGACGATGCGGCTGCGCACCTGCTTGAGGATGAATTCCAGGCCGATCGACAGGGCCACGCCCACCACCAGCACCCACAGGGTGCTGAAGCTCTGGTTCGGGATCACGCGGTCGTACACCTGCATGGAGAACAGCGAGGTGGCCATGGTCAGCAGGGTCACCAGCGCGGTGGCCAGCACGGCGTCGACAAACACGCTTTTCTTCAGCCAAAGGGCGTTGCGCACCAGGCCCAGGGCACCGGGGCGGGCGCCGCTTTTTTCGCTGCGGCGCGGCAGGCCCACGCAAGCCAGGCCGGCCAGTGTCGCCAGTTGCAAGGCACGCCCATCGATACCTTCGCCGCACCAGGTGCCGTCGGCACTGCGCGACTGCAGCAAGCCCCAGCCCGTGCTGGCGCTGTAGGCGGCGAACGGCAGCTCGCCCGGCGTCGGCTCGTGCAGCAGGTGCGCCACGCCTTCCAGCCCGGCCGCCTGCCAGATGGTGGTAAGAACCATGGCGGGCGCACCATGGTCATCGATGTCATCGAGCCGGCGCTGCAGGTCGGCCAGGCGCGCGGCGGGCACGTGCTGGCCCGTCAGGCGCGCGGCCCGCTCGATGAGTGTCAGCAAGCCATGTTTGATGGAGGTATCCACGCTGTCTCCTGTGTGCATCATGTCGGTGTCAGTGCGCGCGCGCCATGCCTGCTGGCGCCGTGCGTCCGGCCAGGGTGCCCGTTTGCGCTGCCAAGCGCAGGCTGGCGGCGATCGCCTGCGCGCGCGTGTCTTCCAGTGAAAACTGCGCCTGGGTCGCTTCGCGCACGGCATTGAGCACGTCGTTCCAGCTCTTGCGCCCGATCACGTACTGGCGCGCATACGATTCGAACACCTGCGTTGAAGTGGTGCTGGCCTCGCCCGCGTTGCCCAGGCGCTGGCGGCTCGCTTCGGCCTCGTTCCAGTCCAGCGTGAAACGTTCGCGCACCTCGCGTTCGGCCACGTCGTGCGCGGCGCGCGCGCCTTCGCGCCGGGCCACGGCGGCGTCCACGCCAGCCTTGGCAGACAAGCCGGCGCCCGGCTGCGCCTGCAGCACCAGCATGGCGCGCGTGCGGTTATCGGCATTCATGCCGCCCGTGGGCTTTTCCATGCGCAGCACGACTTTCGGCATGTAGGCCGAGCGCTGCAGGGTGATCTCGGAATCGGCTGCCTGCGCCTCGAACTCCAGGCGGTGCAGGGTGGGGGAGTAGGCTATGGCCTGGCGCATGACCCGTTCCAGGCTGGCGTCGGGCAGCGGTTCGCCCACGCCGATGCCCGTGGCGCTGACCAGGCGCACCGGCTTGCCGGCCAGTTGCGACAGCTGCGCCAGCGCGTTCTCCAGCGCCTGGCGCGCATTCGACACGTCGTTGGCAGCCTGGTAAGTGCGCGATTCGGCCAGGCGCTGGTCCGTCTGCGAACTGACCGACTGCACCACGCGGCGCTTGATCATGTCGAGCAGGCGCTGGTGTTCGGCCAGGCCTGCTTCGGCCGAGCGCACGCGCGCCGTCTGGCGCAGCGCCTCGGTGTAGGCGGCGATCACGCGCAGGGAGAGAGTCAGGCGTTCTTCTTCGATGGCGGCGCCGGCCGCGTCGACCCGGCTGCCGGCGGCATCGATGCCGGCGTCGATGCGCCCGCCGCTCCACAGCGGCTGCTCGATGCGCACCACGCCGCCCGTCTCCTGCGAACCTGTTGGGACTTCGGCCGACAGGCTGGGAAAGCGCTGCCACTGCGCGCCATCGAGGTCGGCGCGCGCGGCCGCTTGCGCCGAGCGTTTGCCCTGCACGGCGGGATGGCTTTGCAGCGCCTGCTGCAAGACCTGGTCGAAACTCCAGGCCGTGGCGCCCTGGGCATGGGCGAAGGAGCTGATGGATGCCATGGCCATGGCCGCCAGCAAGGCTGCGCCACGTGGCAGTAAAAACAATGCTGGGAAACCGCGTAATCTCATCCCGTGCTTTTCTGGCCCAAGGCCTGACGCATTTCAAGGTAGGGGCGGGAGCGCGCTGCTGCACGCTCCCGCTGCCGTGCCAGGCGCGGCGCCTGGCGTGGGTGCACGGCGTCAGACGACGAAGTTTGCGGCCGTCAGTTGCGTGATGTTTACCCCGCTCAGCAGCACCAGCGCCGTGTCGATGGCGTTGGCGTTGCTCAGGTCAGTCGAGTGATACACCGTCACGGCGCCGCTGTTTTGCGCATCGGCGATGACGATGTAGCCCTGTCCTGACAAGACGCTGTTGTCGGCCGCGATGGCGCTGGCCGCAGCGCCGATCGACACGGACGTGCCGTCGAAGATGAACAGGTTGTCGTTGCCAAAGTCCGTGCCCACGTTGACGCCCACCGCCACCGACGCCGTCAGGTCGGCGATGGCCGACATGTCGATCACGTCGCCGCCAGCGGCCGGCAGGCCGGTGCTGAAGTCGGCCACCGTCAGCGGGTTGTGCAGGGCATTCTGGCTCAGCACGAACAGCTGGCTCGCATCCGTCAGGTCGGCCAGGGCCTGGGCCGCTGCCGCCGCTGCGGCATCGGCATTCGCCGCCACCGTCAGCGAGCCCGCGTCCGTCAGGTCTGCCTGCGCCTGTGCTTGCAGGGCGGCGGCCGCTGCCGCATCGGCGGCCAGGTGCAGGGCGCTGGCGTCCGTCAGGTTGGCCGTTTGCGCCGCCGCCAGCGCCGCTGCCGCTGCCGCATCGGCAGCCTGGGTGAGTGCCACGGCATCGGTCTGGTCGGCGATGGCTTGCACCGCGGCGGCGTGGGCGGCATCCGCATTCGATATCACCGCCAGGGCGTTGGCGTCGGTCTGCGCGGCGAGGGCATTTGCCTGCGCCAGGGCGATGTCGGCTGCCTGCGCGTCGGCATTGGCCTGGGCTGCCGCCGCGTCATCCGCATAGGCCGCGTTGGCATTGGCGTGCGCCTGCGCCGCTACTGCTGCCGCGCTGGCGGCGGCGGCATCGTCGGCTTGCGCCGCTTGCAGGGCCAGCAGGGATGCCGCTGCCTGTGCCTGCGCCAGCGGGGCCGCCGCATCGGCGGCATGGGCGGCCAGCGCGGCTGCTGCCGCGTTGTTGGCGTTAAGGGTGGCAGCGGCAGCCGCCGCATCGTCGGCCTGTGCCGCCTGCGTGAGTGCCAGCGAGATGGCTGCCTGAGCGGCAGCTGCCGCGGCGGCGTCATCGTCGTTTTGTGCAGCGGTGGCCGCTGCCAGTGCGCTGGCCGCTGTTGCCGCCGCGCTGACGGCGAGCGCATCGGCGGCGATGGCCGCCGTATGCGCGGCGGTGGCGGCAGCGGCATTCGCCGCTGCCTGATTGGCGGCCGTATCGTCGGCCTGTGCTGCCTGTGCGGCGAGCAGCGCGGATGCCGCTGCCGCTGCGCTGGCGATGGCGGCGGCATCGGCTGCTGCCGCGGCCGTGGCAGCCGCTTGCGCGAGGGAGGCGGCGGCCGCCGCGTCCGCTGCGGCCTGGTCGTCGGCGACGGCGGCGTTGTGCGCTGCCTGGGCGTTGGCCGCGTTGGCCGCTGCCAGCGCGGCCGCCGCATCATCGGCCTGCGCCGCCTGCGTGGCTGCCAGGGTAATGGCAGCCGCGACGGCCGCTGCCGCGGCGGCAACATCGGCGTCATGCGCATTTTGCGCCGCCAGCTGGGCGGCCGCTGCCGTGGCAGCGGTGGCGGCGACGTTGGCGTCGGCTGCCAGGGCCGCATCCAGCGCCAGTTGCGCATTCGCGGCGGCCGTGGCGGCGGCTGCCGCGGTGGCATCGTCCGCCTGGGCATTGAGCGTGGCGGCCAGCGAGATTGCCGCTTGCGCCGCTGCCGCTGCCGCGGCGGCATCCGCATTTTGCGCCGCGACGGCCGCCGCATGCGCCGCAGTCGCATTGGCGGCAGCGGTGGCGGCCGCCGTATCGTCGGCCTGGGCCGCTGCCAGTGCCGCATGGGCAGCTGCCGCATTGGCATTGGCCTGGGCCGCATCATCGGCCGCACCCTGCGCGGTGAGGAGGAGGTTCAGTTTCAGCGTCCTGTCATTGTCGGCATCCGTGGCGTTGACATCGGCCGTTACGGCGGCGCTCAGGTTGGCGATGGCCGCGTTGAGTGCGGCATGGGCATTGAGAGCCGCTGTGTCGGCCAGTTGCGCCGCCAGGGTGGCCGCCGCCGAGAGGGCGGCCGTATGCGCGGCATTGGCGGCGGCATTGTCGGCGGCCAGCGCTGCGCTGGCGGCGTTCAGTGCGTTGTTGGCCGACGTGGCAAGGGCCGCAAGGGCGACATCGGCCGCCAACGCGGCATCGGCAATGACTTGTGCGGCTGCCGCAGCGACCGCCGTGCTGGCCGCCGTGGCGTCGACGCCCAAGGCGGCATTGGTGGCGGCGAGCGAGGCGCTGGCCGTCAATATCGCCGCGTTGAGTGTGCTTGTGGCCGCATTCAGGGCTGCCTGGGCGTTGGTCGCCGCAGTGGCTGCTGCGGCGGCGAGGCTGTCGTCGGCCAGGGCCTGGTTCAGCGTGGCCAGCGCGTTCGCTGCCGCTGCCGCAGTCGTGCCGACGGCGAGATCGGCTGCCTGCGCGGCCTGCGTGGCTGCCAGCGAGATGGACGCCGTGAGGGCGGCCGCGGCGGCGGCAATATCGTCGGCTTGCGCGTGCTGCGTGGCGGCGGCCGAGATGGCGGCCACGGCGGCGGCGGCGGCGGCAGCCGTGTCGGCGGCGGTAGCGGCAACGGCGGCGGCCGTGGCGTTGCTGGAGTTCAGCACAGCCGCAGCGGCCGCTGCATCGTCGGCCAGTGCCGCATTCAGGGAGGCCAGCGCGTTGGCGGCGATGGTGGCGGCGCTGGCGGCGGCGTTGTCGGCCGTTTGTGCTACCTGCGCAGCGGCCAGCGAGGTGGCGGCCAGGGTAGTGGCCGTCGCTGCTGCCAGATCGTCGGCGACGGCGGCGGCGGTGGCTGCACTTGCCGTCACGGCGGCGGCGGCCGTGGCGGCCGCATTCGCGTCCGCTTGCAGGGCGGCATTCAGGGCGGCCAGGGCATTGGCGGCCGTCGCTGCCGTCGCGGCGGCGGCGGTATCGGCCGCCTGCGCCGCCTGGGCCGCTGCCAGCGAGGTGGCAGCTACGCCGGCGGCGGTGGCCGCGAGGGTGTCGTCCAGCTGCGCCGCCGTGGCTGCCGCCTGGGAAGTCAGGGCCAGGGTGGCGGCGGCGGTGGCGGCATTGTCGGCCGCGAGCGCATTGTTCAGGGCTGTCAGGGACGCTGCCGCCGTCGCGGCTGTCGAGGCGGCCGCCGCATCATCGGCTTGCGCCGCCAGCGCCGCGGTGTTCGACAAGCCCGCCGTGGTGGCGGCGACTGTGGCTGCCAGCGCTGCCACCAGGTCGAATGGATGCTCGGCCGAATAGGCGGCCAGGGCGGTGGCATTCGCGGCATCGTTGTTGGCGATGGTGGTCAGGGCGGCGGCATCCGTCAGCGCCGCCTTGGTGGCCGCCACGGTGGCGGCCGTGACGTCGAGCGTGTGGGCAGTACCCAGCAGGACGGCATCGGTGAGGCCAGCGACGGTGGCGGCGGCCGTGGCGGCGGTGGCATTCACGGTCGCCACCAGGCTCAGGGCGACGGCGTCCGTCAGGTTGGCCGTCGTTTGCGCGGCGGTGGCGGCAGCCGCGTCGACGGTGGCCGTCAAGCCCAGGGCGACAGCGTCGGTCAGGGCGGCGGTGGCGGCAGCCGTGTTGGCGGCGGCCGTGGCGGCCGTCGAAACGGTGCCCAGGGCCACGGCATCGGTCAGGCTGGCGGTGGTGGCGGCAACGCTGGCGGCCGTGTTGGCAGCCGTTGAAACGAGGCCCAGTGCCACGGCGTCGGTGAGATTGGCCGTCGTTTGCGCCGTGGCGGCCAGCGCTGCATTGGCCGTGGCGACCAGGCCCGATGCCGTGGCGTCCGTCAATGCAGCGCTGGCGGCAGCCGTGTTGGCGGCCGTGGTGGCGGCTGTCGAGACGGTGCCCAGGGCCACCGCATCGGTCAGGTTGGCAACATTCGTCGCCGTATTGGCGGCTGCGGCAGCGGCCGTGGCGATCAAGCCCAGTGCGGCGGCATCCGTCAGGTTGGCCGTTGCCTGCAAGGCGTTGGCGGCGGTCGCGTCGGCCGTGGAAATGAGTGCCAGCGCCGTCGCATCCGTCAGCGCCGCCAGGTTGGCGGCCGACGCGGCAGCCAGGCCATCGGCGGTGGAGATGAGGCTCAGCGAAATGGCATCGGTCTGGCCAGCGGTCGTGACGGCCGCGGCGGAGGCCGCATTGGCGGCCGACGAGACCAGGCCCAGGGCCACGGCATCGGTCTGGTTGGCAACAAATTGCGCCGTGGTCAGGGCATTTTGCGCCAGCGTATTGGCGACGCTCAAGTTGGTGACAGCAGTCTGGGCGGCAAGTTCAGCTGCTGCATCGGCAGTGGAAACCAGGGCCAGCGCACCCGCATCGGTCAGGGCGGCCGCGGTGGCGGCAGTCGCGGCGGCGGCCTGTGCCGCGGCAGCTGCGCTGACGGCCGAGATATCGATCCCGCCCAGCAGGGCAGCCGCTTCCGCCGCCGAGACGGCGGTGGCCGCAGCGGTGATGAGCGCCCCGGCGTTGGTCAGGTTGGCGGTGACTTGCAAGCCGGCCGCCAGCACGGCATCGGCGGTAGAGGTGACGGCAAGAGCGAGGGCATCCGTCAGGCCGGCAGTGATATCGGCATTATCGGCATCGAGCTGCAAGGCATTGACGGTGGCCGTCAGGTCGATGACGCTGGTCTGGCCGGCCGTGACGTTGGCAGTCAATGCGGCGAGGTTGGCCAGATTGAAAGCATTCAGGGCAATATTGACGTCCAGCAGGGTAGCTTGTGCATTGGCGGCGGCCGCATCGGCATCGGCCTGGTCGGCGGCTTGCTGCAGGGCGACAACATCGGTCTGGTCGGCAACTGTCTGCGCATTGGCGGCATCGCTGGCGGCGGCTGCGTCGGCGGCAGCCAGGGCCGCCGCGTCCGTCTGGTTGGCCGTCGTTTGCGCCGCCAGCGCGGCGGCGGCATCGGCATCGGAAATCAATTGCAGCGCGGCGGCATCGGTCAGCCCCGCTTGCGTGGCGGCGCTGGCGGACGTGCTGGCGGCCGCATTGGCCGTGATTTGCAGGGCCGCCGTGTCGCTCAGACTGGCTGTGACGACGGCATTCGCCGCCACGCTGGCGGCAACGGCGGCGGTGGCGTCGAGCGCGACGGCATCGGTACTGGCGGCCAATGCGGCGGCAGCCGCCGCGGCGGCATCGGCATCGGAAATCAAGGCCAGCGCGGCGGCGTCGGTCAGGCCGGCCTGCACCTGCGCCGCATCCGATACCAGGGTAGCGGCATCGGCGATCAGCCCCAGGGTGGGCGCATCCGTCATGTTGGCCTGTGTCTGCGCGTTTGCCGCGTTCGTGGCGGCGGCGTCGGCGGCGGCCTGCAGGGCGACAGCATCGGTGGCGTTGGCGATCGAGGCATCCCAGGCGGCGACGCCGGCAGCGGCGTCCGCTGCCATGGACAGCGTCACGGCGTCTGTCAGACCCGCTTGCGTGCTGGCTGCTGCTGCGGCGTTCGTGGCGGCGGTGGCGGCGATGCCCAGTGCCGCTGCGTCGCTGGCATTGGCGGCTGTCGCGGCATTCGCTGCCGTGGTGGCGGCGGCATTCGAGGCGGCGGCGAGAGCGGCAGCATCGGTGGCGGCGGCCACGCTGGCAGCAGCGGCGGCGCTGGCGGCATCGGCATCGGAGATGAGCGCCAGGGCGGCGGCATCCGTCAGGCTGGCCTGTATGCCTGCCGTGACGGCTGCATTGGCGGCGGCGGACGCCGCCAGGTCCAGCGCGGCGGCGTCCGTGGCATTGGCCAGCGCCGTGGCAGCGGCGGCAGCGGCGGCATCGTTGGCCGAGATGACACCCAGCACCGCTGCATCGGTCAGCGCTGCCTGGGTGTTGGCTGCAGCGGCGACTACATCGGCTGCATCGGCGATGACTTGCAATGCCGGGGCGTTGCTCTGGTCCGCTTGCGTTTGCGCCGCATCGGCTGCGGCGTGCGCGGCGGCGGCGTTGGCCGCGGCCGTGGCGGCAGCCGCATCAGCATTTTGTGCCGACGTGGTGGCGGCCTGCGATGTGGTAGCGGCGGCAGCGGCGGCGGCTGCCGCGCTGTCGTCATTTGTGGCGGCGGTAGCGGCTGCCTGCGCGCCGGGCACGGCGGCGGCCGTGCTGGCCGCCAGAACATCGTCGCTGCTGGCGCTATTGGCGGCGAGCAAGGCGGCCGCCGCGGCAGCGGCGGCCTGTGCCGCCAGTTGGTCGGCGAGGATGGCGGCATTTGCCGCTGCCAGCGAAGCTGCTGCCGTGGCCGCTGCGGCGGCGGCGCTGGCGTCATCGGCCAGGGCATTGGCGGCGGCGGCGACGGCGGCCGCGGCGGCCAGCACGGCCGCGTCAGTCACCGTGATGGTGGTGGATTGATTCCCCGTGCCACCCTGGCCGCCGGTCGAGCCTCCCGTACCTGTGCCACCCGTACCGCCAGTACCGCCCGTGCCTGTACCACCGGTGCCGCCGGTGCCCGTTCCTCCCGTCCCCGCGCCTCCCGTGCCGCCGGTTCCCGTGCCACCCGTGCCGGACCCGCCGGCCGCGGCACCGCCTCCGCCGCCAGCGGCGGCGGCAACCAGGCCAAGGCCGCCGAGCGCGCCCAGCACGCCCAGGCCGCCCAGGCCGCCCGCAGCGCCGGCGCCGCCACCCGCGCCAGCCGACGCGCCGGCAACGTCCACGACACTGCCGCTGGGGATGCCGGCGGTACCTGCGCCAGTGCCGGCCGCGCCAGCGGCGCCACCATTGTTATCGCTTTGCGGCGTGCCGAGGTCGGCCCCGCCGGTGCCGGCCTGGCCTGCAGCCGCGCCACCGCCACCCGCGGCCAAGGCGGCTGCAGCCACCGCCGCCGCCGCGCCCAGGGCGCCGGCATTGCCGCTATCGGCGCTCCCCGTGACTTCGACGACATTTTCAGGCGGCATGGTCTGGCTGGCATCGGCTCCTTTTATCAGTTCATCTTCGTCATATTGCTTGCGGTCGCCGGTTTTCGGGTCGACGGCTTTTTTTGCCGGCGTGGCGATCTTGGCGCCAGCGCCATCGGCATTGACGGGAACTTGTGCTGGATTTTGGGTGGTGGCCATTTGAAAGTCTCCGGAAGAGGTTATATACTCGTTCAATTTTTTAAAATATTAAAAAATTAATAATTAAGTTCGTTTCCTTACTTACTCCGGCGTGGCTTGGGCCGTGGTCGAACTTTGGTGTTGCCGATGTTGATAGTGACAAGTAAAACATAAATGGAAAAAAATCGCTGGCGTAAAAGAGCGCTAATTCAGCAGCATTAAAAATGCTGATTTTGCACTTGTTTCGCAGGGTGATTATTTCTTGCATTTTGTTTCGCCTGCAACTGGCTTACCTGGTGATATTCGCTGGCAGGACAGCGTATTTTTATGAGGTCCGCACCTGCGCTCACTATGATGAGTGTTTCAATTTTGAAACTTTAAATTTCATTTTTATCACTTCCCATGACACTATTCTGTCAAGCTTTGCGCAAAGGGATAGTCACGAATTGTCACGAAATGGGATATTTCTACTGAGTTTTCTGCCATGCGCCAGTATTTCCGCGCCCTTTATCCCAAAAGCCATCCCGCTATCGGATTGCTAGTTGTTGTTTTTTTGTTCGCTGATTATAAAATGTGATTGCTAATACAATGCGATAGAAATAATTATTTATAATTTTCACATTTATTTAATACTATCGATTGAATAGCCTTTATTTGATGCGGAGATGCGTTGATAATAACTATCAGGAAAGTAGCTATTATTTCAGGTGCCTGGGGGGTGCGGAAATGGGAAACGCCCCGACGGGCGGGGCGTTTTTTCGGGGATGCGATAGGGCGCTTGTCAGCCTTCCTCGCGCCAGCGGCGCAGGCGGATGGCGGCGTAAATCAGCGCCGCGCCTGCCGCCGCACCCAGCCAGACGGCTGGCAGGGCCAGGCTGGACCAGGAATTGCTGAACACATCGATGCGTGCCATGTGCGATCCCCCCTCTGCCAGGGCGTGCATGCGCGGCAGAAGTTCCGGTTCAAACAGATACCAGCTGCCGGGGAGGGTGCCCAGCAGGGCGCGTCCGATGACATTCATCTGTATCCAGCTGACATCGCTTTCCGTCTGCGTCAGCTTGCCGGCCCAGACTGTCAGGATGAGCAACAGCAGCGGCAGGCCGACGGCCCACAGGAAGACTTTCGACTTGGCCCAGCTCGAGACCATCAGCAACCAGCCAACCGTCGGCAAGGCCCACAGGCAGTACACGGGCAGCAAGCCGAATACGCGCAGCGGTCCCAGGTACAGGCCGGGAGAGCCAAGCAGTTCGGCAAACACGTGGATGCCGTTGACCGCCAGCACGCCGCTCAGGATCAGGATCAGGGCCAGCGAAGTCAGGCTGGCGGCGGCGGCCACGATCAGCGGCGCGACCAGCAGGGCGATGGCCGCTTTCGACAGCACCGTCTGCGCATCCGAGATGGGCAGCGATTTCCAGAACAGCACGCTGCGGTCGCGGCGGTCGTCATGCAAGGCGCTCAGGCAATAGAAAAATACCAGGAAGCCCAGTGCCAGGAATAGTGGCGCAGCCGCGTACGTATAGTTGTTGGCGACGGCGTCGATGATTTCCGTGCGGCGCGGACCGAAGGTGCGGGTATTGAAGACGGTGCTCCAGGAAATTTCCTCGCCATTGACGATGAGCGCCGTGTGCATTTTGGTCCTTGCGACGGTCGCGGCCGCCATCAGGGCGCCCAGCACCGTCATGACGACGCCGATCAGGGCCGGCGTCCACACCAGCATGCCCTTGTGTTCCCACAATTCGCGCCGGAGCAGCCATTGCAGCTTGTTTGCAGGCGAAATACTCATTGGTACGATCCTTTCATGGTCGCGACAAACAGGTCAGCCAGGCTGGGCGTGCGTACTTCGCCGAGGGCGGCCAGCTGGGTGCGGGCGACGCCGTCGAACAGCATCACCGACTTGCCGAACACGCTGCGTTCGCTGATCGGCTGCAGGGCGCGCGCCGGATTGACGTGCTGCGGGCCCACCATCACCTCGATGTAGCGCTCGCCCACCTCTTCCATGCTCGAGGCCAGCACGATCTTGCCGTCGCGTATGAACATCAGGTCGCTGAGGATGTGTTCCACTTCCTCGATCTGGTGCGTGGTGATGACGATGGTCTTGTTTTCATCGAAATAGTCTTCCAGCAGGTTCTGGTAGAACTGCTTGCGGTACAGGATGTCCAGGCCCAGGGTCGGCTCGTCGAGCACCAGCAGTTTGGCGTCAATCGCCATCACCAGTGCCAGGTGCAGCTGCACCACCATGCCTTTCGACATGGCCTTGACCTTCATCTTCGGTGACAGTTTGGTATGGGCCAGGTAGCGTTCGGCCTTGCTGCGGTCGAAACGTGGATGCACGCCGGCAACGAAATCGATGGCGTCGGCCACGCGCAGCCAGCCCGGCAGGATGGCCACGTCGGCGATGAAGCACACGTCTTCCATCAGCGCGTCGCGCTGCACGCGGGGATCGCGGCCCAGCACCGACAAGTCGCCCTCGAAGCCTGTCAAGCCCAGGATGGCTTTCAGCGTGGTGGTCTTGCCGGAACCGTTAGGTCCGATCAGGCCAACGATGCGCCCCGGCGCGATATCAAAGCTGATGCCGTCGATGGCCGCCTGCTTGCCATACTGCTTGCGCAGGCCACGTGCGCTGATGACGCTGTCCTTGTTCAATGCATTCATGCGTTCTCTCCGTGTGCGCCGCCGTCGCGGCTCGCTTGCAGTAGTTGGTCGAGGTCCAGGCCCAGGCGGGTGATGTGTTCCAGCAAGGCTGGCCATTCTTCGCGCAGGAAGCGCTCGCGTTCACTGGCCAGCAATTTGTCGCGGGCGCCTTCCAAGACATACATACCGAGTCCTCTGCGTTTTTCCACCAGGGCATCGTCGACCAGTTCCTGATAGGCGCGCGAGACCGTGATGGGATTCAATTGATAATCGGCCGCCACCTGGCGCACCGAAGGCAAGGCGTCGCCGGACTGCAGCACGCCATCGAGCATCATGCCCACCACCCTGGCCTTGAGCTGGCGGTAGATGGGGCTATTGTCGTTCCATTCCGCGCTCATGGGATGCGCTCCGACAAGGGCGGGGCGGTGCGGCGCGTGAAAAATGCTGTAGGCATCGAAGCTCCGTGATGTATTGAGTTGGTGTTGTAGTTAACTATAACAGTAAAAAATTGGATGTCAATACAATCTGTGTATTTTCAACATTGTTAAACGGGTAATATGCTGGCTCTCGAATAATGCCTATTGGAAACTATTCGGCGGAAATCTTCCTCAACAGCAATGAAAGCAACGATGAGAATAAAGTGCATGGAGAAACAGAATCTGTTCGGGCGCGTGGCCTGCGGCCTTACCTTGTTAATCGGATTGAGCGCCTGCGGCGGCGGTTCCGGTGGTTCCAGCGATGCGGGTGCGCCGGTCGCACCAGTCGTGCCGGTGGCCGAGGCGCCTAGCTACCTGCTAGGCGGCACGGTAAGCGGGTTGGTGTCCGGCGCTCAGGTGGTGCTGGTGAACGGTAGCGACAAAGTCACCGTCACGGCCAACGGCGCCTTTCACTTTGCGGGCAAGCTGGCGCCGGGCGCCAGCTATGATGGCAAGATCGAAAGCACATCCGAGGGCCTCGGTTGCAGCATCGCCAAGGGCGCGGCGACGGTGGGTAATTCCGACGTCAACACGCTGGCCGTGCGTTGCCTGCCTGTTGTGCTTGCCGGCGTGCAGGAGAAAATCCAGAATGTGTCTGGCATGGTGCAAGATGCGGCCGGCAACTATTACATCGCCGATGCTGTGCGACAAGTCATCCATAAGGTCACGCCTGCCGGCGCCTTGAGCGTGTACGCGGGCATCTCCGGCAAGCCAGGCGCCGACGATGGCGCCGCTGCGGCAGCCACTTTCCACATGAGTAGCGGTGTGTCGATCCTGGCCATCGACCGTGCAGAGAATCTGTATCTCTTCGAGAATTGCAATACCCTCTTGCGCAAGATTACGCCAGCTGGCGTGGTCAGCACGGTGGCGGGACAGCGCGGCGCAGCCTGCGATTGGTCAACTCCTGAGACAGTGGCCGCCGATGGGCAAGGGGCTCAGGCGCAGTTCGCCTGGACGACGGGCATGGCCATGGATAGCAATGGCGATATCCTGCTTGCGAATGCGGTGCAGCAAATGATTCGCAGGGTGACGCCCGCTGGCCTCGTCAGCTCCGAAAAGCTGGTTGATGGCAAGGGGTACCGGATATCCCCATCGCAAATTGCCGTCGATGCCAGCGGCACGATTTACTTCAGTGAAGGGGCTGGCAGCCGGATATTTCGTTGGCAGCAGGGAGTGGCCGTCGTGGTCGCGGGAAGCAACAAGCGCGTGAGCGCGGACGGCAAAGGCGCCGCCGCCAGTTTTAGTAACATCCGAGGCATGGTCACTGACCGTGACGGTAATGTGCTGCTGGCCGATTCCGCCTCTATTCGCCGGGTTACTCCGGATGGCAGCGTGACGACCCTGGTGGGCGGGACGGTGAGCGATGCGGCTGGGGCTTCGGCCGGCTGGACAAACCTCGGTTCGCTCTTGCTGGAGCCTTCAGGCAGCATGATAGTCCACGATGTCAGCAAGCACCGTTTGAACAGGTTTGACACGGCAAAGGTGTTGTCCGCCATGCCTTTCATGCCGGGCAATAGGCGGGTGGTCGGAGCTGTCGGCGGGGCGGCCCGTGTGGGATACGTGGGGAGCTCGGGCATGTGCAGCGATCCTGCCGGCAACGTCTATTTGCTTGATATGCCAAACAAGGTGTTGCGCCGTGTCACCCCGGACGGTGTCTTCAGCGTCTACGCGGGCATCGCTGGTATCGCCGGCAGCAATGACGGGCCGCGCGCAAGTGCGACCATGTTTGGTCCTGTCGCGATCGCTTGCGACCAGGATGGCGCCGTATATTTTGCCGACAAGGCAGCGGCTGGCGCCGCGTTTAACCTGCGCAAGATCAGCAAGGATGGACAGGTGTCGACACAGGAAGCTTTGCCTGCCGGTACCGGCAAGCCTTTGCAGTATCGGCTGGCGATCGACAAGGAGGGCTATATGGCCTGGCTGGGCTGGGGCCCCGACGGCATCTTCCGCCGCCCTCCCGGCGGAACGTTCTCGGCGTTCCTGTCATTTGAAGCCATGATGCTCTCGCTGGGCGAGACTGCTTACAATTGGGAACACATGGACCCGGGCAGCCTGGTTTTTGACAGCAAGGGCAATCTGTATTTTGACGATAGTGTGTATCAAGTCGTCTTCAGGGCCGATCGCACAGGCAGGGCCAGCGTTTTTGCCGGTACCCTCAACAAGGGCAGCGGCGGCGATGGTCCGCCAGGCGTAGGCGGCTTGCCGTTTTCGGGGGCGTCCAGCCTGGCCTTCGATGCGAGCGACAATCTGTACCTGAGCGGCCAAGGCTGGGTGCGCAAGATCGATACGGCTGGCGTCATTTCCACGCCAGCATTGGCATGGGGCCATCCGGACATCAGTATCCTCGCCTTCGGCAACGGTACCTTGTACGGCTTCACGACCCAGGCGGTGCTGCAGACGCCGTTGCCCTAGGCGCTGATCTGTGCTTGCAAGTCCAGCGCATTGAACAGGGCGGCCCCGGCCGCCGTATTGTCGAAGATGCACCAGCTGTCCGCCTGCACCGATGCGTGCAATTCGGCGGCCAGCGTCGCCAGATAGCTGGCCGGATAGTCCGAATGGTATATTTTCGGGCTGCCGTGCAGGCGCAGGTAGGCCACGCTCGTGGTCGGCACGTGCGGCCCCGGCTGTCCCGCGGGCGGATCGGCCCGCACGCGCGTGATGCGCTGCATCGTTAACAGCTCGGTCGCGCCTGCCTCGAACCAGCTGGGGTGGCGCGCTTCGCAAGCGAGCATGCCGTCGAAGCGCTGGCGCAGCGCATGGAAAAATGCGGCGGCCACGTCCGCCTCGAAATGCAGGCTGGGCGGCAGCTGCACCAGCACGCAGCCCAGCTTACTCCCCAGTTGCATGACTTCTCCCGCAAAGCGATCCAGTTCGGCCGCACAGTCGCGCAAACGCCGTTCGTGGGTGATGCTGCGCGGCAATTTCACGCTGAAGCGGAAATGTTCGGGCACGCTGGCGGCCCAGCGCGCGTAAGTGGCGCTCTGGTGCGGGCGGTAGAAGGAGCTGTTGATTTCCACGCAGTCCAGCACCTGGGCATAGCGCTGCAGGTGGCTGCCATCGAGGGGGAAGTGGCTGGCGGCGGCGCTGGAAAGGCTCCAGCCGGCCGTGCCGATGTAAACAGTATGCATGGCGCCATTACAGCAAGGCCAGGCGGGCGCGGCTATCGGACAAATGCCCGTGCGGTGGTCGGCGCAGGCCTAGTCGATGATGTCGCCGTTGAGATCATGGCGCGTGATGTTGCCGCGCGCATCGATGGCGATCCAGCCGCCGCGTTGCTGTTCCGGCGTCGTCACGTCGCATTCCCAGTCGGGCAGGACATAGCGCAAGGTATTGTCGACTACATGCAGGGCAGGGCGGTGCGTATGGCCGTGAATCATCACGGTGCTGGCGTGTTCGGCAAACACTTGCGCGACAGCGTCGGCGGTGACATCCATGATGTCCATGGATTTTTCGCCATTGTGCTCGCGGCTGCTTTGGCGCAAACCGTCGATGATGGCCTTGCGCTGTGCCAGCGGCATGGACAGGAACTGTTTTTGCCAGGCGGGCTGGCGCACCATGGCGCGAAACTCCATGTATTGCACGTCTTTCGTGCATTCGGCGTCGCCATGCAGCAAGACGATGCGCTGGCCGGCAATCGTGGCCGCATGCGGTTCGCTGAGCAGGGTGGCGCCAGCGGCGGCGGCAAAGCCGGAGCCGACGAGGAAATCGCGGTTGCCGGCGATCCAGTACACGTGCACGCCAGCATCGCTGACGGCGCGAATGGCAGCCGTCATGCGCGCATTGAACGGGTCTTCCAGGTCATCGTCGCCGGCCCAGTATTCGAACAGGTCGCCTAATAGATACAGCGCTTGCGCGTATTGCGCATGGTGTTCCAGGAAAGAAAGAAACGCCGCGCTGGTGCGCGGGTGCGAGCTCTGCAGATGCAGGTCGGAAATAAAGAGTGCGGCAGGCATTGTCATCGTTCAACGCTCCCAAAAAGTGAAGTGCATGGAGAGGCGAAAACGCTGCAATGCCTGTTATTCATGATGCCAGAGCCTGATTAAGCGGCTTCTATCTTCTCGATGATGACGTCGGTCACTGGCACATCGGCAAACATGCCGGTGCGCGAGGTTTTTACGGCGCGGATGGCGTCGACGACTTCCTTGCCGTCCGTGACTTTACCGAACACGGCGTAGCCCCAGCCGTCCTGGCCTGGATAGTCGAGGAAGCTGTTGTTCTTGATGTTGATGAAGAACTGGGCCGATGCCGAGTGGGGGTCCGACGTGCGGGCCATGGCCAGCGTGTAGGTATCGTTTTTCAGGCCGTTCTTGGCTTCGTTTTCCACGGTGGTGTCGGCAGGTTTTTGTTTCATGCCTGGCTCGAAACCACCGCCCTGTATCATGAAGCCGTCGATGACGCGGTGGAAAATCGTGTTGTCGTAGTGACCGGCTTGCATGTAGGCCAGAAAATTGGCAACCGTTTTCGGCGCTTTCTCGGCGTCCAGTTCAGCGGTGATCTTGCCCAGATTGGTGGTGATGATGACGGAGGTCATGATGATCCTTAATAAATTAGATGAAGAATGATTCGACGGCCCCGTGGTTCAGGGCCGCAAAAACGCTATTTTACAGTTTTGCGGGCGCTGATTTGAGTAAAGTCGCCGATTCGATCACCACGGGGGTGACCGGCACGTTCTGGTGCGGTCCCTTGTCGGCAACGGGCACGGCCTTGATCTTGTCGACCATGTCCATGCCGCTGACGACTTTGCCGAACACCGTGTAGCCGAAGCCGTCGCGGCCAGGGTAGTCGAGTGCGCCATTGTCGTTGACGTTGATGAAAAATTGCGAGGTGGCCGAATGCGGGTCGCCCGTGCGCGCCATGGCGATGCTGTAGCTGACGTTTTGCAAGCCGTTTTGCGCCTCGTTCTTGATCGGCGCTTTTGTCGCTTTCTGCTTCATGTTCTTGTCGAAGCCGCCGCCCTGTATCATGAAGCCGTCGATGACGCGATGAAACACGGTGCCTTTGTAGTAACCGCTCTTGACGTACTGCAAGAAATTGGCCACGCTTAGGGGGGCTTTTTCCTGGTCCAGTTCCAGCACGATCTCGCCCATGCTGGTTTTCAGGGCCACGTGCGGCGTGGGGTCGAGGGCAGCCGAAGGGGTTGCAGGTGCGGCTGCCACGACGGCGCTGCCCAGGGTGAGGCCGGCAAACAGGGTACAAAAGCGGGCCAGGAAAGACAGGCGTTTCGATTTGATTTCTTGCATGAAGGTGTCCTTGATCGTTATTTTTCTCTAAACTTGCTTTAATTGTAAAGAAATGAAAAATTGCTTGAGCAGCGTAAAAACCTGATTCATATCGGGCCAGTATGGTTTTTATCAATGTTATACTTGACCGCTAACGCCCTAATTCTAACAAACAAGAACAACACTATAGCGGCTCGACCAGTCTTGGCGCACACGGCAGTTCAGTGGCGCGGCACCCCCGGTGTCCGCGCCTGTCTGTCGTTTTGCCAGGCTGGCGACCGCTCCACTTGCAAAGTACGATGAGCAATCTAAAGATTTACAACACCCTGGCTCGCGAGAAGCAGGTATTCGTCCCGATGGAAGCTGGCAAGGTACGCATGTACGTCTGCGGCATGACCATCTACGATTATTGCCATATCGGCCATGCGCGCATGATGATGGCCTTCGACGTCATCTACCGCTGGCTGAAAGCCTCCGGTTTCGATGTCACCTATGTGCGCAACATTACGGACATCGACGATAAGATCATCCGCCGCGCCGTGGAAAACGGTGAGACGATTTCCCAGTTGACGACGCGTTTCACCCGCTACATGGATGAAGACACGGCCGCGCTGGGCATCTTGACGCCCGACCACACGCCGCGCGCCACCGAGTACGTGCCGCAGATGCTGCGCCTGATCGAGCAGCTGGAAGCGAAGAACCTGGCCTACCAGGGGGCCGATGGCGACGTCAATTACGCTGTGCGCAACTTCTCACACTACGGCAAGCTGTCGGGCAAGTCGCTCGACGACCTGCGCGCGGGCGAGCGTGTCGATGTGAACACGGGTAAGCGTGATCCGCTCGACTTCGTGCTGTGGAAGTCGTCGAAAGAGTCGGAACCGGAAGAAGTCAAATGGGACTCGAAATGGGGCAAGGGTCGCCCGGGCTGGCATATCGAGTGCTCGGCCATGTCGTGCGCCTTGCTCGGTGAACAGTTCGACATCCACGGCGGTGGCGCGGACTTGCAATTTCCGCACCACGAAAACGAGATCGCCCAATCCGAAGGCGCGTTCGGCCATACCAGCGTGAATTACTGGATACATAACGGCTTCGTGCGCCTGGATAATGAAAAAATGTCCAAGTCGCTCGGTAACTTCTTCACCATCCGCGAAGTGCTGCAAAAGTTCGATGCCGAAGTGATCCGCTTCTTCATCCTGCGCGCGCACTATCGCAGCCCCCTGAATTACTCGGATGTGCACCTCGATGATGCGCGCCTGTCCCTGACGCGCTTGTACACGGCGCTGGCCGACGTGGTGGTGGAAGAGGGCGCCATCGACTGGAGCGAGGCGCATGCCGCCCGCGTGGCCGAGGCCATGGATGACGATTTCAACACGCCGCTGGCCGTGGCCGCCCTGTTCGACCTGGCGACGGAAGTCAACAAGAGCAAGTCGCCGGCCCTGGCGCGCCAGCTGAAAGGCCTGGCAGGCGTGTTCGGCTTGCTGGAGCGTACGCCGCAGCAATTCCTGCAAGCGACCGTCGGCGCTGCCGCCGGTGGCGAGGACGAGGCGGCCGGCATCGAAGCGGCCATCGCGGCGCGCAGCGCGGCGAAAAAGGCGCGCGACTTTGCCCAGTCCGACAAGATCCGCGCCGAACTGTTAGCGGCAGGCATCATTCTCGAAGACAAGCCTGACGGCTCGACCAACTGGCGCCGCGCATGATGCCAACGTCCAGGGAAAACGGGGAAGCGCCCAAGGTGACGGACTTGGCGCAGGTGATCCAGGTGCCGCACTACTGGGAAGAGGCGAAGATCGAGCTGATGAAGCGCGACCGCATCATGAAAAAGCTCATCCCGCAATTTGGCGACCTGCACCTGGTCGGCCATAGCGACCCGTTTACCACCCTGGCCCGTTCGCTGGTGGGCCAACAGATTACGCCCAAAGCGGCGGATGCTGCCTGGAAAAAGCTGTTGGCCGCTTGCCCGAAATGCACGCCCTCGCAAGTATTGAAGGCAGGCGCCGAGCAACTGTCCGCCTGCGGCTTGTCCAAACGCAAGACCGAATACATCCTCGACCTGGCCGACCATTTCAAGGCCAAGCGCGTGCACGCGAGCCAGTGGGATCAGATGGATGACGAAGCCGTCATCGCCGAACTGGTGCAGATCCGCGGCATCGGGCGCTGGACAGCGGAGATGTTTTTGATATTTAATCTGCTACGGCCGAATGTCTTGCCGCTTGACGACCCCGGTTTGATCCAGGGTATCAGCGTCAATTATTTCTCCGGCGAACCTGTTTCCCGCAGCGATGCACGCGAAGTTTCCGCCAATTGGGAACCGTGGCGCACCGTTGCCACTTGGTATTTGTGGCGCAGTCTCGATCCCGCAGCCGCCCCTGCCGCACCCGATGCAGCCCCCGGCGCAGCAGCCGGTACGGTAAAATAAACATAGATAACGCCGCGCGCCCTGGCGCCGTGGCCGGTAAAACCTGGAGGTACAATGACTAAAACGACTTTCCTCAATTTTGAACAGCCGATCGCGGAACTCGATTCCAAGATCGAAGAGTTGCGCTTCGTGCAAGACGATTCGGCCGTCGACATCTCGGAAGAGATCGACCGCCTGGCCAAGAAGAGCCAGCAGCTGACCAAAGATATCTACGCCAAGCTGACGCCGTGGCAAGTGGCGCAGATCGCGCGCCACCCGCAGCGTCCCTACACCATGGATTATGTGAATGAAATCTTTACCGATTTCCACGAATTGCATGGCGACCGCAGCTACGCGGACGATTTGTCCGTCGTCGGCGGCCTGGCCCGTTTCAACGGCCAGCCGTGCATGATCATCGGCCACCAGAAGGGGCGCGACACGAAAGAGCGCGCCCTGCGCAATTTCGGCATGCCGAAGCCGGAAGGCTACCGCAAGGCCATGCGCCTGATGAAAGTGGCTGAAAAGTTCAACTTGCCCATCTTCACCTTCGTCGACACGCCAGGCGCCTTCCCCGGCATCGACGCGGAAGAGCGCGGCCAGTCGGAAGCCATCGGCCACAACCTGTACGTGATGGCCGAACTGAAAGTGCCGCTGATCGCCACCATCATCGGTGAAGGCGGCTCCGGCGGCGCGCTGGCCATTGCCGTGGGCGACGCCGTGCTGATGCTGCAATATTCGACCTATGCCGTGATCTCGCCGGAAGGCTGCGCTTCCATCCTGTGGAAGAGCGCCGAGCGCGCTTCCGACGCGGCTGAAGCGCTGGGCCTGACTGCCCACCGCCTGAAAGCCATGGGCCTGATCGACAAAATCATCAACGAACCGCTGGGTGGCGCCCACCGCGATCCGAAACAGATGGCGACCTTGCTGAAGCGCGCCCTGGCCGACACCTTGCGCCAGTTCCATGGCATGAAAACCAAGGACTTGCTGCAGGCGCGCCATGAAAAACTGTTGAGCTACGGCAAGTTCAAGGAAACGACGCCGAGCGAGTAAGCCATCGCCGGCACGAGCCGGCAGCAAGAACACCAGGGACAGTCCGCTAAACGAACCCATCCGTTTAGCCGCCTGTCCCTCTTTGCATTCCTGGAGTCTTATGAAAAAGCAACAAACCGCCACCGTCGCCGATATTTTCGCCAGCGCGCTGGACGCCTGCGTGCCGCCAGCGGGCGGTCCCGTCGGCATTGCCCTGAGCGGCGGCCTCGATTCCGCGGCCCTGCTGCACCTGGCGCATGCCTGGGCGCAGGAGCAGGGCGTGACCCTGCACGCGTTTCACGTGCACCACGGCCTGAGCCCGAATGCGGATGCCTGGCTGGCGCACTGCGAGCAATTGTGTGCCGGCATGGGCATTGCCTTTGACGCACGCAAGGTCACCTTGGAAAAGAATGCGAAGACGGGCACGGAAGAGGCGGCCCGCAAGCGCCGCTACGCGGCCCTGGGCGAGCTGTGCGCCACGCATGGCGTGCGCCTGCTGCTGACGGCCCACCATCAGGATGACCAGGCTGAAACGGTGCTGCTGCAATTGCTGCGTGGCTCCGGCACGGCGGGCTTGTCCGGCATGGATGGCGCCAATAGCGCGCCTGAGCTGCTGGGCAATCCGGACCTGGTGATGGCGCGCCCCTTGCTGCCCGTGTCGCGCAGGCAGCTCGAAGCGTATGTAGCGAAACATGCGATTGCGCACATCCACGATGAATCAAACGATGATCCCCGTTTTGCCCGCAATGCCTTGCGGCACCAGGTGATGCCCGTGCTGGCGCAGGCCTTTCCCGGTTTCCAGGAACGCTTCGCCCGCAGCGCCCAGCATGCGCAGTCGGCGCAGCGCCTGCTGACGGAACTGGCGACGCAGGATTTGACAAACTGTCTGGACGGCGATTGCATCGAGCTGGCGAAATTGCGCGAGCTGAGCGCGGACCGCTGCTACAACCTGCTGCGTCACTGGTTCGGCACGCGCGGCTTGCGCATGCCATCGACGGCGTGGCTGGCGGAAATGCTGGCACAGTTGCTGGAAGCGCGGCCCGATGCGCAATTGCTGGTCACGCATCCCGAATGCCACGTGCGGCGCCACCGCGACCGGCTGTATCTGACGCCGAAGCTCGATGACCTGGCGGGCATGCGCGACAAGAGCGACGCGAACATTCCCGGCCTGGAAAAAGCCAGCCAGCAATTTTCGTGGCAGGGCGAAGCCAGCCTGGCGTTTCCCGCGTATGGCGGCGTGCTGCATTTCGATGCGGTGGAAGCGGGTGGCCAAGGCATCGATATTGCTTGGTTGCAAGCTCAAACCTTGACGATCGATTTCCGCCAGGGCGGCGAGCGCCTGAAGCTGGCCCTGAACCGTCCCACCAAGAGCTTGAAATACCATTACCAGGCGTTTGACGTGCCCGCCTGGGAGCGCGAACGCCTGCCCCTTGTCTGTGCGGCGCAACAATTGCTGTATGCGGCGGGTATTGGCCTCGATTGCCATTGCCTGAGTCTGCTGGATCGTCCCCGCGTGGCCCTGCGCTGGATCTCCTGCTGAGCGTAAGGGTAGCCGCCACGGCCACTCTCGGGGTGGCCGGCAAGTGGCTGCCCATGCGCTCCCGACTGCATGGATTGGTTATTTCCATATGCGCAATCGGTATGAGCTAATGCGCTTTTTAGCTTGTTATTTTGCATTGCGGCATGTAGAGTAAAGCCCTCCTTTTTTATTCTTCTTGAGCGGAAACTTCACTCTTATGGCTTTAATCGTCCACAAATATGGCGGTACGTCGATGGGCTCGACTGACCGTATCAAGAATGTCGCCAGGCGCGTTGCCAAGTGGCACGACGCCGGGCATCAAATCGTGGTGGTGCCATCGGCCATGTCGGGCGAAACCAACCGCCTGATTGGACTGGCCAAGGAAATCATGGATCAACCCGATCCCCGTGAACTTGACATGATCGCCTCGACAGGCGAACAAGTGTCCGTCGGCCTATTGTCGATGGCACTGCTGGCGATCGGCAAACAAGCCGTATCCTATGCTGGCTGGCAAGTCGCGATCAAGACCGATTCCGCCTTTACCAAGGCACGCATCCAGTCGATCGATGACGAAAAAGTCAAACGCGACCTCGATGCGGGCAAGATTGTCATCATTACCGGTTTCCAGGGCGTCGACGAGAACGACAACATCGCGACCCTGGGCCGTGGCGGTTCCGACACCTCGGCCGTGGCCATCGCCGCCGCCATGAAGGCGGCTGAATGCCTGATCTTCACGGACGTCGATGGCGTCTACACGACCGACCCGCGCGTGGTCTCCGAGGCGCGCCGCCTGAAGACCATCACCTTTGAAGAAATGCTGGAACTGGCTTCGCTGGGTTCCAAGGTGCTGCAAACGCGCTCGGTGGAATTTGCCGGCAACTACCGCGTGCCCACGCGCGTACTGTCGTCGCTGACCGACCCGATGTTGCCGCTGGAAATAGAAGCCAATTCAGGCACCCTGATTTCGTTTGAGGAAGATACAAACATGGAACAAGCAGTCATCTCCGGCATCGCCTTCAATCGCGATGAAGCCAAAATCACCGTGCTCGGCGTGCCCGACCGCCCAGGCGTGGCCTACCACATCCTGGGGCCGGTGGCGGACGCGAACATCGAAGTCGACATGATCATACAGAATCAGTCGGTCGACGGTAAAACGGACTTCACCTTCACCGTCTCGCGCGGCGAATATACGCGCGCGCTGGCCGTGCTGGAAGCGAACCGTGAATCGCTGGGCGCTGCCAGCATCACGGGCGACGCGAAAGTGTCGAAACTGTCCGTCGTCGGCGTGGGCATGCGCAGCCATGTTGGCGTGGCATCGCAAATGTTCCGTACCCTGTCGGAAGAGGGCATCAACATCATGATGATCTCCACTTCCGAAATCAAGATCTCCGTGTTGATCGATGAAAAGTACATGGAACTGGCCGTTCGCGCGCTGCATAAAGCGTTCGAGCTGGAAAAAGCTTAAATATCTAAAAATATTGCCCCACGCCCTTGACCAAAGGGGGGGCAATCGATATTATGACGTTCGTCGCTGCAGCGCAGTTAGCTGCAAAGACATAGTTGAGTAATCAGCTAGGAGACGTGGCCGAGTGGCCGAAGGCACATCCCTGCTAAGGATGCATACGGCTTATACCTGTATCGTGGGTTCGAATCCCACCGTCTCCGCCAGTATTGTGAAAAAGCCCCTGTGAAGGGGCTTTTTCTTTTTCCCCTACCCACATCTCTACCCCCATTACTTTTTTGCCGTTTGCCCGTGCGCTTCAGCGATGATCTTGTCCTGCCAGTCAGTGATCGCGCTCGAATCCCACACCACCGCGCGCGGCCCCAGGCTGATCGGTGCCGGAAAGGTGCCCTTCTTGATGCGGTCGTAGATGGCAGTGCGCTGGATGCCGACGATCTCGATCACTGATGGCAGGCGCAGGAATTTTCGTACTTCGCTCATATCGCTCATTTTTCGCTTTCAGTTAGTTTCAAAGTGCCTTTTGATTGGTTCTCGGTCGCCGCATCGGCGGCGTGCCCGCTACCACCGCAAGCAGGACAATCGAGCTTGCTGTAGGCCGGCTCGGCGCCGTCATTCATGAAGACCAGGCCAGCTCGCGCGGCGATTCGGCCGGCGCTGCTTGGCGGGCGCTCATTGCGCCGCCGGCTTGCGGCGACCGAACCAAGCGACAGGGCCGTCGTTCTCTTCGTCATACAGGGCAAGCAGAAACCAGCCTGGG
The DNA here is from genome assembly GCF_051380665.1 of Janthinobacterium lyxosi. Lineage (NCBI taxonomy): Bacteria > Pseudomonadati > Pseudomonadota > Betaproteobacteria > Burkholderiales > Oxalobacteraceae > Janthinobacterium > Janthinobacterium lyxosi. Next base: position 215 of record NZ_JBNYXM010000018.1, on the reverse strand, counting down.
CCTGGCGCCGTGGGCTGCCAGTCGACCAATGCGCTCGGATCGCCATCACCTTCCAGGTAACGCTCTGCCAAGTCGGGTGCATCGCCATCCATCCAGATGCGCTGCACCTCCAGCTCCTGGGCGTCTATCCATTCCTTGAATTTGGCGGCATCGCCTTCGTCAAAGGGTGGCAGCTCAGGATGCTCATACCAGCCTTGAGCATCGCGTATGACTGG